>JASJDB010000115.1 GCA_030065315.1 Xenococcaceae cyanobacterium MO_167.B52
TTATTTATTGATTTCTAATCTTTCTTATTTTCCTCATTACCTGTCATATTTTAACGAATTACTGATAGACCGAAAAATGGGATATACAATTCTTGCAGATTCTAACTTAGACTGGGGACAAAATAAGAATTATTTAAAAGATTATTTAACTAAAAATCCTGAGATAATATATGTTCCGTCTTCGACATGGCTGGGTAATAATCCCCCTGAAACGAAACTTCCCACTAAAATTGTAATTAGTGCTAATCGCCTAGTAGGTATAATAGATGATCCAAAGACTTATCAATGGATAAGAGATAATCTCAAACCTGTAGATCATGTAGCCTATAGCTACTTAGTATTCAAAATTCAGCCTCAAGACTTACCCCGAAAATAGCTAAGACTATAACTCAGAATACTCCTGAAATTAATAATTCCCTGAATTGAATTACCTGATTGTGCTTCCAAACTTTCATTTTCTTTTTGACTGTAATAACTTACAACAATATACCTCTCACTTAGGAATTTCTCTAACTAAAGCGACCTTTCCATACCGAGCATCTATTTCTAAGGCTTGTATCTCCCAAATGCGATCGCTCAAAGGCAAGTTATAAGTAACCGTCTCATTAGGCTGTAAAGGTAAACATCGAGCAAAAATATCCAGTCGATATTGCTGGGGAATAAATGCTTCCTCTCCTATTTCCAACACAATTTGATTAAAAAAGGACAGTTTTCCAGTGTTATTAATGATAGCTGCTGGTGCAGAGAGATTATCGCACCATCTCAATGCCAAAAACCATTTAGCATCACCCAATCTCTGGTAAATTTTCTCAGATTTGGGATAAGGAAAAACTTTGTATCCCGACTCCACAGCAATAATCGTTCCACCTAAAAAACCAAAAATTGTGCCAAAGCGATCGCTCATTGCATATTGCCTCACAAAGCACTACTATTATACAGATACACAATTTTAGTATTCTAATCTCATAATTAATCTAAATTTTCAAGAATTTTTCAAATATATTTAATTTAGGAATAATTACTCTTACAATTAATTTGCATAACCATTACTTTAGAGGCTTTTGGAATAGATTTTGTCCCGATAGGAACTACTGCTAAACTATTAGTTTGAGATAAATTAATTAAGTTTCCTGAACTATGGCTACCTCCTGCTAAAGAAAACTCATATTTTCCATTTACTACACTCAGTTTTCCCCAAAGATAGGTTTCTCTTTTGCCACCAGCACGTAATTCTTGTTGAGTAGTAGCCTCAATAAAAGTAGGAGCAAAGTTCTCTTTCAATCCTGATAATTTTTTAATCGCAGACTGTATAAAACGCCAACAACTTACCAAAGCAGAAACAGGATTACCCGGAATTCCAAAATATAAACAATTATTAGAAAAAGTTGCAACAGTTAAAGGTTTTCCTGGCTTGACAGCTACACTCCTAATATGGATATTTCCCCCTAATTCTTCTAAAATTTGATCTATATAGTCATAATCTCCTACGGATACACCCCCAGTGGATAAAACTATATCTGCTTGGCTAATAGCTTGAGCAATTTGAGCTTTTAAAATATCTGGCTGGTCTTTAATAATGCCAAAACGAAGGGGAATCCCCCCATTATCACGGACAAAACTTGCTAAAGCATATTGATTAGAATCAACTATTTGTCCTGGTTGCAAAGGGGTATCAGGAGCAACTAGTTCATCTCCAGTAGATAATATAGCAATGCGAGGACGACGATATACTGGGATTTTGATACACTGAGCAGTCGCTAAAACTGCTATATCTGATGCACTCAGGGCAATACCAGAGGGTAACATGGGAGTTCCCGCTTGATAAAAAGAGCCTTTGTGTCTCACAAATTCTTGGTATTTTGGCGCAGCGAGAATTTTAACTGAGTTATTTTGCTTTTGGGTATTTTCCTGCATGACGATTGTATCGGCACCTTGGGGTAACATTCCACCAGTAAAGATACGAGCAGCTTGTCCTCGTTGAAGAGTAAGTTTAGGTTGATAGCCTGCGGGAATTTCTTCCACAATCTCTAGAGTAATGGGAGTTTCGACAGAGCAATTTTTGACATCTTCATAGTCAACCGCATAACCATCCATGGCGGAGTTATCCCAGTAAGGAAAATCTAAATTACTGGCAATCTCTTGCGCTAAAATTCTGCCATCGGCAGTTTCTAATTCAATAGTTTCTGTATCTTTTTCTGGATCTAAGGGACGAACCAATCTCAGAATAATTTTTTCCGCTTCTTGGACTGATAGCATCTACTAAAATTGTTTTGATGTAGAAAAGTATGTTATATTTATATACCGATACGGCGAGCGTAGCCAAGTGGTTAAGGCAGTGGATTGTGGTTCCACCACTCGCGGGTTCGAGTCCCGTCGTTCGCCCTTTTTATGTACTCCTTGCTAGACGTGAGTTTCACGGCGAGTGATAGACTCACAATCCGCTAAAAAAGCTACTTAGGGTTTGCTGAAAAAGTTTTTTGGCGAGGTTCATAAGTCAGAAGTCAGAAGTCAGAAGAGGTAATCAGAATAATCTAGACAATCTCAAAGTGTATGGGTTTTGAAGGTAAAGAAGCTTATTTATTGCACTTTATTAACTTTACCTGAAGACCAAACCATTGATTTGTCAAGGTTTTAGACTTATTAAGCAAGTCCTACTTATTCTCTAAATTTTCTCCAATAATCCATTATTCCCACACTTAACAACGGGTAGTAAATGGGGTTTATCAAATCTTCATGAGTGAAAAAGAAGTAAACTTTTTTTCTTATACTAAAAGGGCAATTGTACAGTGACACATTAAATGACATCAAGACAAATTATTGTCGTCACAATCAAATCCTTATCTGAAAAGCATTATAGCGATTTGAATCTTAAAATATATACATAACAATGGAGACAAATTAGTTTTCGCTTATCATTAAAATGACAAAATAAGCGTCGTTTATTTAAAATTATGAAATGTGAGCCAATTCGTTTATGTCCTAAAGGATATACCTTCGGATATAAGCGTCTTAAAATAGTAGGTTTAACATTATGGTTCAAGAATTAATTGATCTTAGGCAAAGTATAGTTGAGGGACGTTATCAAGATGCGTTAGCTATTATTGATGAACTAGAAGGAATGGGTAAACAAGCAATTTTACGTAATATTGAGTCTTTCTTAGTTGGTTTATTAATTCATTTAATCAAAAATCAATTAGAAAAACGCTTAACTAATTCTTGGGCAGCCTCTATTTCTGATTCAATTGTTCAAATTAAAAAACTCAATCTCAAAGACAATAAAAAATCATATTATATTAAACAAGATCAATGGTTGCCCTACATAGAAGAAGCGATCGAAATAGCTATTCGTCCCGTTAGTATAGAGCTATTCTCAGGAAGCCTAAAACCATCACAGATATCAAAACAAATTAATCGAGATGAATTGACTAATATTAGTCAAGAATTAATAAATCTAATCTATGAATATCCTGTAAAAAACTTACCCGATGAAATTGATCACGTCTTGGTAGAGTTACCTGGTGGAGCAGAATGGATTAGTTAATTTATCGACTTATAGGATTGTTGGGAAATAAGAGAGAATGAAGAAAAAGATACTGTGACTTAAATGTTGAATTTAGAGCAGGCAAAAAAAACAAGACAGATTGTTGAGGGCATTAACAGGAATGAATAGAAAAGCGTTTGAGAGTTTGCTCTTAATATTCACAGAAGTCTACGAGTAATCTATAGAACAGAAACCAAGAAAAAGAGCTATGGGAGGAGGCAGAAAGCCTCTTCTCAAGACTAATTCGTCAAAATTATTTTTCATCCTTTTCTACTTTAAATGTTATCCCACGTTTGATTTAGCGGGATCTATTTTTGGGTTCGACCGTTCTAAGGCACATTACTGGGTACATCAATTGCAACCAATTTTGGAGAAAGCATCTTGCAGCAGTAGATGAAAACAAATAATTTTGCCCTTCTTAGATTTTATTTCCCAACAAGTCTAATAGGATTTATCTTCTGTTGCTCAAAAGCGTGGTGCTGTATCTTTGAATACATCATGAGGTTTAATGCTGAGATTAGATAACCTTTAGCAGTGATAATAATGGATTACTAGAATTACGGCTATCAGATGCAAGATTCCTTTAAAAGAGTTCTAATTGGAACAATATTTTTTGTTCTGACAATTATCTTGGCAGTTGTAGGCTATGTATTCTTTGGTTGGACTATACTGGAAGCTATCTACATGGTAGTTATTACGATTTTTGGGGTGGGCTATGGAGAAGTAAAACCTTTAGAAACTGCTCCCGAAAAAATTTTTACAATCTTAGTGATTCTTGCCGGTACTTCGTCGGCACTATATATCGTGGGAGGGTTTGTGCAGATGGTGGCAGAAGGGGAAATTAATCGTGCTTTTGATGCCCAACGTAAACGCAATAATATTGCTAACTTAAATAATCATGTAATTATATGTGGCTTTGACAGGATTGCTCAAGTAATGGCAAGACAGTTAGCTCAAGCCAATCGCTCCTTTGTGATTATTGAAAGTTATGAAGAAAAAATTGCTATTGCAGAAAGTCAAGGATTTTTAGTCCAAGCAGGAGACCCTACTAGTGAGAATATCTTACAATCTGTTGGGATTCAAAATGCAGAAGTTTTAGCTACAGTATTACCAGATGATGCCACTAATGTTTTTATCACCCTCACCGCTCGTGAGTTAAATCCCAATTTGTTAATCTTAGCCAGGGGAGAAGCCCCTAGTACGGAGAAAAAACTGCGTCTTGCTGGTGCTAATCATGTCATTTTACCTTCCACAGTTAGTGGCATTCAGATGGCTAACTTAATTACTCGCCCCACTAGCACCGACTTTCTAAGCCAAAAAGATCAGCAAAATTCTTTAAATGATTTATTAGCTCAAATTGATGTTCAAATTGATGAATTAACTATTTCTAACCATTCTCCTTTAGGAGGAAAAACAGTCAGAGAGTTAGAAATTAGGGGAAAAGGAGCATTTATTGTCGTAGCACTACGCCGTAGCAATGGAGAACTATTGACCCATCCCCATTCATCTTTGATCTTAACTATTGGCGATACCTTGATTGTCTTAGGACATCAAGAAGAACTACCCAAGTTTGCCCGTTATTACAAACTAAATCATGCTCTACATCAAACAGAAAGAAGACAGAAGATACTAAACTAAATAAAAAGCCTTGATTCATTCGATAAGCTTTTTAGGGACTAGAGAAAAAATACCTTATAATTTCGTATTATTCAATGAATCAATATTAATATGACAGATACTTTATTATCTAATTTTCGAGAAGCTTATCGAAATTTAACTTTTTTACCTTTGATAGAAGAAGAGGAAATTAATAAGTTCAAGGTGAAATATGGAACTAAAGTTATAGAAGAATTACAGCAATTAATTGAAGATAGTTATCAACAAAATAGTAAAGTTATTTTAGCTGGACATCGTGGTTGTGGCAAGTCCACTTTACTAGCAGAGCTTAAAAGACAGTTAGATGCAACCTATTTTGTGACATTTTTTTCTATTTCCGATTTAATTGAAATGTCTGATGTTAATCATATTAACATTTTATTTGCTATAGCAGTTAACTTGATGGAGGAAGCAGAAAAGCAATCGATCAAAATCAAGAACTCTACTAAGGAAAATTTTTATCAATGGTTTGCCGAACATACTCAAACTAATATTGATGAATATAAAGCAGAACTTGAAACGGGATTTAATTTTAATGGCTTGTTCGCTTGGATTAAAGGTGTTTTAAAAACAAATTCGACAATTAGAGATGAAATAAAAATCAAATTTGAACGTAGAATATCAGAGTTGGTTAATAATATCAATCAAATTGCTACAGTTATTAGCGTAAACTGTGATAAACCAATTTTAGTAATTATTGATGATATTGATAAAATTGATATTGATTTAGCCAAAGATATTTTTCAGGCACATATTAAAGCTCTTTTTCAGCCCAACTTTAATATTGTAATGACTATTCCGATTGCTGCTTTACGAGAAGTTTCTTTAGTGGCAACATTACAAACAGAAACTAACGATCAAATTGTCCAGATGCCAGTTTCTAAACTTTATCAGAAAGGAGAAAGAAACCAACCCAATGCTCAACCCAATCCTACAGTCAAAGCAGAACTTATTGCAATTTTGAACAAACGCATCCAACGCAATTTAATTGAACAAGAGGCTTTAGAAAAGATTGTTATCGAAAGTGGTGGTGTACTGCGAGAGTTAATCAGAATTACTAATGAATGTTGTCGTATTTGTCTGAGGTTAGTACGTCGCGAACCACAAAATCAAGATATTAAAATTAATCTGGATATTCTAGACGAAGCAATCAATAAATTAAGTTTGGATTTTGACAGTCGTATTGGGGTAAAAGATTATGAAATACTCAAAGAAACTTATGAAAATTTTAAACCCAACGATCCTAAAGAACAGCAATTTTTAGATTTGCTTCACGGATTGTATATTCTGGAATATCGCAATCATGAACTATGGTACGATGTCCACCCAATTGTAGTTAAAGTTTTACAACAGAAGAATATTATTTAATTTTTTTATTCAATCAAGAGGAATTGTGAACATGGTATCCTCAACCAACCGAGAACAGGAAAACGAAAATAATTATGATGACTTGCTAGTTTCTATCGAAGCTAATGATAATCAGCTAAATTTATTAATTGCTGTTTGCGATAATATTCAATTTCGAGATGAAATCATTCAGCGATACGAACAAGAATTAAATCTCGATATTGCTAGATATAGAATTGAATTACCTTCTGAGCAACCTAGTCTATCTTCATCTATTAATCAACTAATTCAAGAACGTCCTGAGTTAAAAGCTAGGAAAAATGCGGTTATTACAGTTACAGGAACAGAAAAATTTAGATTCTTATCTCAGCATGGACCTAATCAACAATCACCACAAGAAAAACTATTAGGTTATTTTCAATGGACAAGAGAAGCTTTTAAACATTTTCCTTATTCTATTGTGCTTTGGGTAACAACTTCTTTACAACAGCAAATAGAACAAAAATCTCCTGACTTCTGGAGTTGGCGCAAGGGGGTTTTTCGCTTTGAATCTCATGCTAAAAATGTGGTCGATATCACTAATATTAAACCTCATTTGGATTTATTTACCTCAGAAGTATATCGAGATATTTCATCTTTGCTACCTCTAGAAGATTTACAAGAATTGATCGCTAAAATAGAACAAAAAGAAAATGCTAAAACTCCCCAATTAGCTAATCTTTACAGCGATCTAGGAGGGGTCTATTTATCAAGAAGTAGAGAAGGAACATCTGTTGATTATCAAAAAGAACAAAATTTAGCAATTGACTATTTTCAAAAAGCTATTAAGTTACAAGAAGAATTAAATTTAGAGATTGAATTAGCTGATAGTTTAAACAATTTAGCAGAACTCTATCAATCACAAGAAAAATACCAACAAGCCGAACTTTTATGTCGTCAGGCTTTGGAATTAACGAAAAAACTATTAGGAGAAGAACATCCTGATGTAGCAGGTTCTCTCAATAATTTAGCATTACTTTATAAGTTACAAAAAAAATACCAACAAGCCGAAGATTCATACTTCCAAGCTTTGGAATTAACGAAAAAATTATTAGGAGAAGAACATCCCAGTGTGGCAGCTTCTCTCAATAATTTAGCATTACTTTATAAGTCACAAGGAAAATATCAACGAGCCGAACTTTTATGTTTTCAAGCTTTGGAATTGAGGGAGAAACTATTAGGGAAAGAACATCCTGATGTGGCAAGTTCTCTCAATAATTTAGCATTACTTTATAAGTCACAAGGAAAATATCAAGACGCTGAATTTTTATGTCTTCAAGCTTTGAAATTGAGGGTGAAACTATTAGGAGAAAAACATCTTGATGTGGCAATTTCCTTTAATAACCTGGCAGGTCTTTATTTATCACAAAAAAAATACAAAAAAACTGAATTTTATTTTATTAAAGCTCTAGAATTAGCTCAAAAAACCTTGGGTAAAAATAATTCTTACAGAAAAGTATTCTTGAATAACTTTAAATATTTTTTACAAGAAGTAATAAACTCTAATCGAGTCTCAGAATTAAGCAATCATCCCTTAACTCAATCCCTACTTAAAGAACTGAAATCATCATAACTAGGTAAACTTATTGAATTATTAAAAGGATACTAAACTAAAATGATCGATCAACTTTGGGTGCTACTCTGTTCGGGTTTAGTATTTTTGATGCAAGCAGGGTTTATGTGCCTAGAGTCAGGCTTAACTCGTGCTAAAAACAGTATTAATGTAGCAGTAAAAAACATTGCTGATTTTGGGATATCTGTAGCTTTATTTTGGGCATTTGGTTATGGAATTATGTTTGGGATTTCTCAAGCTGGATGGATTGGAACTAGCAATTTTTTCCCTTCAGCCCAAGAAGAGCAATCTTCAGTGATTGTCTTTTTTCTCTACCAAGCTATGTTTTGTGGAACTGCTACCACAATTATTTCGGGTGCAGTTGCCGAACGTCTGAAATTTAGTGCCTATTTAATTATTGCAACCTTAGTTTCAGGAATGATTTACCCTATATTGGGTCATTGGGCTTGGAATGATGCAGGATGGCTGAAACAGCTAGGCTTTATTGATTTTGCTGGCAGTACTGTTGTCCATAGTGTTGGAGCATGGGTCAGTTTAGCGTCTTTAGTGATAATTGGTGCGCGCCAGGGTCGTTTTAGTGCATCTGGTAAAGTGAATAAAATTCAAGGGACAAATTTACCTTTTGCTGTTTTAGGAGCTTTATTACTTTGGGTAGGCTGGCTTGGGTTTAATGGGGGAAGTACTATGGCACTGAATGAGCAAGTTCCTGGAATTATTCTCAATACAGTTCTATCTGGTGTTTCGGGAATGTTAACTGCAACTTTATGGAGTCAGTGGCAACATGGTCGAATTGAAGTTGAAGAATTAATTAATGGTTCAATTGCAGGTTTAGTAGCTATTACTGCTTGTTGTAATCTTGTAGCAACTCCTCTAGCAGTAATTGTTGGAGCTACAGGGGCGATGGTGGCACAACTAGTTTCCCAAAGTTTAAAACATTGGGGTATTGATGATGCGGTTGATGCAGTGGCAATTCACGGAGGAGCAGGAGTTTGGGGAACAATCTGTGTAGCTTTATTTGGTCAATTGGAGATTATTGCTACAGATTTAAACCGAATTAGTCAGCTTGGAGTACAGTTATTAGGAATTAGTATAGTTGGATTGTCTGCATTTGGGGTTACTTGGATATTGCTAAAACTCCTTAACTTTTGGTTTGTTTTAAGAGTCTCTCCTGAAGCAGAAGAATTAGGCTTAAATGTTGCTGAACATCAGGCAAAAACTGATACTTACGAGCTATTTCAGGTAATGGATCTCCAAGCAAAAACCCATGATTTAAGTTTACGAGTTCCTGTAGAATCTTTTACAGAAAATGGACATATTGCAACTCGTTACAATCAGTTGATGGATGCACTGCAAACAAATCACCAACAAAGTGTCGAGTCTTTAGAAGAACTATACGCATTGACGGCAACAGTAATTTCAGCTGTAGAAAACCGCAATTTTTCCCCTATTGATTTTGATAGTTTTGCTTCCCGTTCTGACGAGTTGGGGATTTTAGGGCGAATTTTGCAACAAATTGTTGAGATGATTAATTCTCAACAGCAAGAGTTAGCAACGGTTAAGGAAAAATTACAGATATCTTCTGTTAAACAACAAAACTTAATTATTGATATTTTAAAAGGTCGTTTTGATTCTATTCCTGAATCAATCATTGATCATATAAAGTCTATTGATGATTTGGAAGATTTAGCTTTATTATTACACAAAGCGATCGCAATTAATCATCTAGATCAATTTCTCTCGGATTAAATTGCCATAGCATACAGAAAAATCTGCTTTAACTTACATAATCCCTCAAATATTCATAAGGTTGGTTCAAATCACCATCTACCGTAATTGTCGCTTCATAAATCATTCTGCTATTAGTTTGATTTAACTCTGTCCAGACTTTTGAGATTAATTGATTGCCAAAATCTTCTGAAGCATCTCTGGGCAATTCATTGGGAAGATTATCAACTGCCATAACATCGATACATCCGCTTTGGAATGGCTTAGTTTCTTGTTCTAATATAGGGTCATAACCATAAATCGGCTCTTCAATTGAGGAAGCTCTGATGGTGGAAGGAATGGAAGAATTAGGAGCAATATCGCAGGTAACATCGGCGATAACTCGAATCGTAAAATCTTGACCCTTCATGTCCTCTTTGCTGAAGAAAACTGGAATACGCCGATCCCAATAGATGCCATTAAGCATGATATTGGCAGTATGGGTGTAGGGTGCAAAAATCGATTCATACTGTTCAGGATTTTGATAATAGTGAATCTGATCAAAAAAAGTTTGCCCTTTCCTGCGATACATATCTTTGACTGTTAGTTGGGTATAGACAGGTTCGTTAAAGTTTTTTGCTAAAAATACTTGGGGTGCAACTCGCTTAATTTTCATCAAGTCCAGCACTTCCGTTGCTCCATGAGCAACTCTTCCTTCTCCAGTAACCACTAGCTTGATCTGAGACAGAGGTAAATTAGGATAATGAGTTTGAGCTTCTGCCCAGTCATTACATTGATACATGGGTTTGAGATTAAATTTTCCTTCTCTTAGTCCCCAAGTGAGAATAGCGTTATGAGCTCCCACAATTCCTGCCCAACGCCCAAAAGCAATTACTCGTTGACCTGAAGAGTCACGCAGACATTCGTAATCGATGAGGCGAATTTTATGTTGCAGGATGGAACGCAAAAGTTCTCGATTGTAGGGTTGTTTTTTAATCGTATGAGAGAAAAAGAGGTAGGTTTTATCGGGTAATAGGGTTGAGAGCGGAACTTCTTTAACCCCTAGCAACAGATCGCACATTGCCAAATTCTCTGTTACTGAAATACCTTGACTGTGATACTCAAAATCGCTGAAGCATCTCTCTTGACTGGGCTGAACAAATATTTCTAAATCTGGGTTTTGAGTTTGCAAATATCGACATTGCTTGGGTGTTAAAGGTACTCTAGTATCACTCTTAATTTTGCCTTCTCTAAGAATTCCTACTTTCATGATTAATTAATTGTTTAATTTTAAGTTAAATTATCAGGATCTCTTCAATAATTAATGTTGAAACCTTTAAAACTAAAAATTGTTGGGACAAAAGATTATGACATCCAACAAAAAGGATCAAGATAAAGAACGGGATCTTGCCATACAACGAGAAATTCTTGCTGGTCGGAAATTTTCTCTGGCGGAAGCTATTGGTAGGGAAGGAGGTGGCTTTTTAAAAGGAGAATCTCCTGTACCAAGACTAGCACAAGCGATCGCAAAACTCCAAATGTTTATCAACCAAAATCTCTCCGATTCATCGGGAGCATTACAAGCAGTTTTGTACGTTTGGGTCAAGACAGATTCTAGAGTCAGTAGACATCTCAACTCTCCCTTAATTGCCTTGCAAGAAATTCTTGATACCCTAATTGACAACCAAAATTTACTCCATGAATTCGTGAGAGAAGTGGATCAAAAATGGGGTCAGATATACGACGAACGCCCTTATTTTCAGCAACCAGGACAAAATCCCCATCCAGAGGATGAATATACCCATGAATCGGTACGCTTACAACTGATCCAATTATTAGATATAGTAAAATCCCAGGATTTGAGTTGATGATTTGCTCAATGAATAGTCTAGATTTCAGTAAGAATTGAAGTTAAGATTTTGCGCTATTCTACTACTAATAATTTTAGCCAAGATTACTTTCTTGGCTCAGTATCTTGGCTAGTTTTGCTTCAAATACTAACCAGTCTTTCATGGCTTCAGGATCAGAGGCTACCCCTTTTTTCAGTAAAATCACACCATTGTTAAAATTAGTAATTCCATATTCTTTGTTAGCAGTAATTCTTGTGATTAATTCAGTTATATTTTCTAAGAGTTCTCGCTCAAATCCAAAGGCAACTTGATAGCGTTCTAATCGCCACAAATCAGCAATAATGTAATCTACCTTTTCTACTTGTCCATCAGGGTTACGTAACTCCCTTTGTGGCAGCCTAATAATTTTCCTGCGTCCCGAAAGATGAGGAATCAGATATGTAGTGCCAGAAACACTGGCATCTGAGGGAATTTCAGTCAAGAGAGAGTTGATTTGACTTGTCCGCTGCCATTGTTCTGAAATAGATACGTGTACCCAAGGTTGAATAGAATCGGGGATTAGGAAATAAAGGGCTTGATTCACTTTTGTTTCATTCACCGCCAAGACAAATGAAAGACCAATGCAAAAAATCCAGAACCTGCGAAAGCCGAGGGTTAGTTTTCTGGGTTTGAGTTCTTCTTGCTTCTGGGAAAAATTCCGCCATCCTTGTCCTGACCACCAAAGAATCGCTCCATAAAACAATCCAGGAACAACGGTCATTGTATAGCGAAGGCTTATTGATAAAACTGACATACCTTTAGCCAGTAGGAGATACAACAGGGGAACACCTGCTGCCATCCAGGAAGCAGGGGCAATAGCAGGAATAAATGCCAACGGTAACCAATGACCCAATAGGTAATTAATAGTCGCGCCTACAGGGGAAAACAATTCTCTAATTAAGAGTAAAGGTTGACTTATCATTCCCCAGAGTACTTCCACTGTGGATGCAGATTGATTGTCTACATATTGACCAAACTTCTGAATCAAGAGGCGCTCAGAAACATCTTCACTAAATTGAGGCATGACCAAGTTAACAACCGTGATCATATAAATAACACTAGCAATACACAGTAAAACCCCCAAGCGGGGGTGACGCTTGCTAAAAATCACATAAGTTCCCACACTAAACAGAGCTAGGCTCGCATCTTGCCTAATAGCTAATGTCCACAATGCCAATCCCCAAAATAACCACCACCAACGTTTTTCCATAGCTAACAATAAACTAAATAGTGCCAGTGGGAGCTGAGAAAGATTGTGAAAATTGGATAAGGTGGGACCAATGATTGTAATAGCACTGTAATAACTTACAGTAATTAGTAAAGATAAAAGTGGCTCTAAATATTGTCTTGCTAAAAAATACAAAACTAAACCCCCTGCTGTTACCCAAATTACTTGTAAAACAATCAAGGTAGCTGGAGAGGGAAATAAAGCGTACAAAGGCAGCCAAATAAACATGGCTGGTGTGAAGTGTGTTCCTAAATGGCTATGAGAGACAGCAGGGAGTTGCTGGCTATGAACAACTAGACTGGATATACCAGAAGCAAGGGAACTTTCGGCTGGATAACCGTGAAGGCTATTCCAAAACATTTGATTAAAAATTCCTTGATCGTAAGAAGAATAAAAAGTGTAATGTCGATGCAGATTAAGGATTAGAATGAAGCTAAAAAAAAGACTTGTGATAATAATTAAATATCTTGAAGTATTATTTTTAAAAGTTTTGGATATTCGGTTTTGATTGGGACTTTCTACAACCATTACTGATCTAAATTTTAAATTTCGGACAAATTCAACTATAGGACACAGAGAGTCTATTAACAATAAGAACCCCTCGATTAACTGTTGTATTCTTAGTACAATTGGCAATTAGAATCTTCCGACAGAATCTTAGTCAAGCATTTGCAAACGGTACACAATACCGTAATCAGAATTAGCAAAACCTCCAGTTCGGTGAATGAAGCTCAAAAAAGTAATCGAAATGAATAATTGCATTAACACAATTACGATCAACATTTTGACTCGACCTTGATAAAGTTTAGCCAACCAAATATAGATAAATGGAAAGACAACAGTTATATAATAGGGACGCACATTAACTGCCGATAAAGTAAAGGCTCCACCTACACCAAAAGCCAGCGCTTTAAGGTAAAAATTTAGCCAGGAATTTTCCGCCTTGGAATTTACTTTCTTAGGTCGATTTTTTCTCAAATTTAACCATTGGTAACAGGGATACAAACCAATACCAAGTAAAAATAAATGAGTGGGAACCATTAAATAGGTATGGATGCCAAAAATGAGTGGTTCGCGCAGAAAATCTTGCCAAAAAACTTCTTCTAAAGAGTAACTGAGATTAACGCCTAAAGCCGTAGTTATCCATTGAATGTAAAACTTGGGGAATAAGATGCCAATGAACGAACGAGTGTATCCTCCCAGACTAGGCAGGAGAACGCTTATTACCCAAGGTATGAGTGGAATGCCTCCCACAACAGTTCCTAACAACCATCCTAACCAAGCTGTTTTATTGCCAGACTTTTTGCTGTAATCGTGCCAAAGAGTCCAAAATAGAAGTCCCAGAGCAACAAAGAAGCCACCCATTTGTACCTGACCCATTAAAATAGCACTCGCTCCCCATAAAAAACTACCCCAAAAATTTTTTCTGAAATAGTAACCGACAAAAATGAAAAAACAAAAAGGAGCTATGATATCTGGTGTCCAGATCTTTCTTGAGAAGAGAATAGCTATAGGATTCACACTAGCGATCGCCATTCCCCATAACCAAGGAGCTCTTTGACTTTTGTTAATTTGCCAGAATATAAACCCACAGAATGACCAAATTGTCAAAATATTGAGCCATTGAATCCAACGCACCATTGCGACGGGATTGTCAGTAAATTTAGCGATCAAAGCAAAACACCAGACGCTCATTCCTGGATTGGGAACACGAACAGAACTTTGCATCCCAGAGATCGGAATTGGAACAACACCTGTAGCAATTTCGCGAGCTTGCTCAAACATCCATTGTTCTTCGCTTTTCCACTCCATATCTTGAGCCCACACCAATCTCAAAATACTGCCGACGATAATAAAACCAAAAATTATTACTTCTAATAGTATTTCTCTTTGCCGAGTACGAGACTTAGAACTAGAAGCTGGTGGCAACACAATTTTAATTTCTTATTTAGCTATGTAGGAGTTCTTAGTTTAATAACCAAACCTTATCATACTAAATCCTGTTTAGATACAACACTTTAAATTTGTGGGAATTTAGAATGCAGAATGCAGAATTCAGAAAGGTTTAAGCTAATTCTACGCTTTAAACCAAAAGTATACTTTGGTAAGCGGATTTAGTA
>JASJDB010000116.1 GCA_030065315.1 Xenococcaceae cyanobacterium MO_167.B52
AGAGTAGATATTCCCCCGTGATTAAACATCACTGCTTGAAAAAACAAGCCAATAGGGATAGCTAGAAAGGCGTAGTAGCCCAAAATAGCACCCATCATGCCATTCAATATCAAATGAATGCTAGTGGGGGGAATTGGGATATGAATCAAAGATGTGACGAAAAAAGCTGCTGTTAACAGAGAAGCTTTGGGAATATTAGCTTGAGGATTTAAGTCTTTTTTAATCTCCCGTAGGGCATACCAAGTCATACCACCAGTTAGAGCATAACCAGTAATACAAACACTGGGAGGAATTAAACCGTCGGGAATGTGCATTGTAATTGTTGATTGTTAGTGGTTGGTAGTTAGTGGTTAGTAGTTATTAGCCAGTAGTTCTTTTGACCATACTTCTCTGATTCTCCTATTTCTTCTCGTTTACTGGTTTACGAGAGAAAAATAAAGCAGTACCAAGAAAGCCCCACACACCAGCAGCAGCCATGATAATTTTTTGTAAAAAAGTTAAATCACTGTTATTAGTTAACAATTTGACTCCAGCAACTTCTGGCTTGTTTTTAGAGGCAATTAATCCTTTTTGGATGGGAATGCTTACAATACTGCCATGTCCTGACTGACGTACTTTCACATCCCAATTGCCGGATATTGAAGGGTCTGGAATAAAAGTAAATTGTCCTTTGTGATCGGTAATTCCTTTCATCCAAGGAACAGTTGGGGCATTTGGAGCATAGACTACTGCTTGAGCTTGCTTCATTGGTGTACCATCGTCGTAGGTAGCTCTAATGATAATTGCATTGGTGTTACCGTATTGGATTTTTGCCCCATGAGCCAATAATGGCTCTGTTCTGAAAGAACTTAATGCCACCACCAGCAAAATTTGCCAATTTTTCATCTTATTCCTCGATCATCTCCAAATTTTAATTAATTCTTAATTTTTTGATTTTGCTACTTGACGATGCTACAGTGTCCTTCTCCCACATGACCAATTCCAGCGATCGCATTTTCCAGTTTTTGATAGGCTTCTAAAGATAATTTTTGGGACAAATCTTGCTGACCTAATTTTAAGTTGTCACTCGTTCCCTGCCTTGCAAAGGAGGAGCGACCCTGGCGAGGTTGCCTCGCCCAAGGAACGCGCTCCGATGCAGGGCTTGCGAGTGACCGCCTTCCGCGGTCAGAACTAGCCAAATTTGCCAGAGGTTCAAAACCTAGAGCCTTTTGATTGATTTCCGCTTCTGCGCCAACAGTTTGATCCCCAAAAATATGATCGAAGTGAAAGGTCATTTCTAGCTCAGTATTTTCACTAGTTTTAACCATTCCTTTTCTAGAATCTCCGATAAATTCGCCACAAAGATACTTTAGAGGCTGATTAAAACCCAGAAGCAAATTTAACCTGCGATCACCTTTGATAGCTGTTCCCTCTAGTAAGATTGTACGACCATCAGCAAAAGCTGAATCCATCTTGGGCAGCATATTCCAAGATAAAGCGTTATAAAATCCTGCGGGAACTTGAGTTGCCTTGACTAAGATAGATTTTGCCGACTCTCCTCCTTTAGCTAAATCAATTGTTTTGGAATCTGAAAGTAATTGAATTGACTTATGAGATTTGATTAGTGATTTTTTTTCGGGATTGAACCCACCTGCAACTTGATAAGCTGTTACTTCCCCTAAAGTCACTTCCACTCGCTCAAAATTGATTTGCCAACCATCTTTAGTTGTAAAACCTTTCCGTACAAAGTCTTCTCCGTTGGCAACAAGACTTAAAGTACCTTGAGATTCCATAACACTTGTGTTGGAACTAGTATTTCCCACGCCACTACAACCAGCTAAAAACAAGAATATGAACACAATTGTGTTACTTTTAATGAAGTTGTATTTCATAATGTTGAGAATTAATTGGAAATATTAAATCAAAAAAACTACTTTTTTAAAGTTTCTTAGTTAGATTTTTGAGAAAGTTCAGATCATCTAATCATTACCCTACTTATAAGATCAATACCAAGCTCAGGGATTTTAGGGACTTGTTTAGAATCTTTTAATATTTAATCCTTAAATTCCCCCAGAATCATCAGTTAGAAAAGTAGAAAAAAATACTAGATGTCATTTTCTGTTAAATTGCTTACAATGCGATAAGAGAACCTACTGGCTAAATATGAAGATTTCTTGAAAACATTTATGATTAGACCCCATAATTCCAGCAAAATCTTCACCAAACTTCCAAAAATCGGAGCTAAAATCAAAGAGAATTACAATTTTCTAGTCAATAATACTCACTGCAAAGTTGTGATATCACAACTAAGCTAGAGAAAGAGTGATGCCAATTCCATCACACTCAAGTGGGCAGCAGCCTAAAAGCTTACAAACAGTAGAGCTAGGGCTATTAAAGAGTGAATTTAACCGTAAAAAAAGGCAACAAACTGTCGCCATTTTTAACTTGCGGTTTTGAAGGTGAAAAAACCTCTCCCTTAGGGAGTATTTTTCCTAACCGTATTAACAAAATTAATTAACTGTTAGTTTGTTTTAAATTGAAGGAGCAAGAGAATACCGAGATGAACCAAACAACCCAAGTACTAGCAACTATTGCAAGCCCCCAAAGCGACTGGGAAACTTTGATCGATGATGATCGCAGTACTGTAGCTGAAGAAATACAATCTGCCTCTACCAAAAGAGCTACTAAATCAGCAGCGCCTAAGAAGACAACAGGAGAAAGAGGAAGGAAGAAACCCTACACGGAAGATTCCATTCGTATTTATCTTCAAGAAATTGGACGTATTCGACTATTACGCGCCGAAGAAGAAATTGAATTAGCTCGCAAAATTGCTGACTTGCTAGAACTAGAGAGAATCCGTGAAGGCTTGGAAGATTCCCTCGACAAAACTATTACTGACGAAGAGTGGGCTAAAGAAGTGGATATGGATATTCGTCCTTTCCGTCGTCGCCTATTCTTGGGTAGAAGAGCCAAAGATAAAATGGTTCAATCTAACCTGCGTCTAGTTGTTTCTATTGCTAAAAAATATATGAATCGTGGTTTGTCCTTTCAAGATTTAATTCAGGAAGGATCTTTAGGTTTAATTAGAGCAGCCGAAAAGTTCGATCACGAAAAAGGTTATAAATTTTCTACTTATGCTACTTGGTGGATTAGACAAGCAATCACTAGAGCGATCGCAGATCAGTCTCGCACGATTCGTCTTCCTGTCCACTTATATGAAACTATTTCTCGCATTAAAAAAACTACTAAATTACTTTCTCAAGAAATGGGGCGTAAACCCACCGAAGAAGAAATTGCGGAAAAGATGGAAATGACCATCGAAAAACTACGTTTTATTGCTAAATCTGCTCAATTACCTATTTCACTGGAAACTCCGATCGGAAAAGAAGAAGACTCTAGATTAGGTGATTTTATTGAAGCTGACGGAGAAACTCCCGAAGATCAAGTATCCAAGAGTTTGTTGAGAGAAGACCTAGAAAACGTTCTAGATACCCTTAGCCCCCGCGAAAGAGATGTTTTACGTTTGCGTTATGGTTTAGACGATGGACGGATGAAAACCCTGGAAGAAATCGGTCAGATTTTTAACGTGACTCGTGAGCGTATTCGTCAAATTGAAGCTAAAGCTCTAAGAAAGCTACGCCATCCTAACCGTAATAGCATTCTTAAAGAATATATTCGTTAAGCTCTAAAATCTTTAATAGTAACCAGTCATCATAAATACATATTAGAGATCAAAAGTGAGGATTTAGGTAAACTTATTCCTAATCCTCACAATCTTATAGTTTTCATTCAACAGGTTCGATACGTATCAGTTTTCCGTTTACTTCATCTGTCAAAACATATAACATTCCATTGGGACTTTGTCGTACATCACGCACTCTCTGACCAATAGGAATTGACTCTTCATCAAGAACTTGATTCTTGTCATCCAGATTAATACGACGAACATCTTGGGAAACCAGACCTCCTACAAACAAGTCTCCTTGCCATTGAGAAAAGCGATCGCTATTATAAAAAGCTAGTCCTGAAGGAGCAATCGCGGGAGTCCATACTACTTTGGGGTCTTCCATTCCTGGTCGCGATCGTTCTTGGGAAATTTCTCCTCCAGTATATTCTTTGCTGTAGGTAACTTCTGGCCAACCATAGTTAGTTGCAACTTCTACCAGATTGAGTTCGTCCCCTCCTCTAGCACCGTGTTCGGTTGACCAAAGCCGATTATTAGCTTGGTCAAAAGTCATACCTTGAATATTACGATGTCCGTAACTCCAAACAGCAGAATCGGCATCACTAGAGCCAACAAAGGGATTATCTGATGGTATAGAACCATCATCATTTAAGCGCACCACTTTACCAAGATGAGATTTAAGATTTTGAGCTTGTTTGCGAATTAAGTCTCCATCTAGTTGAACTGGTGGATTACCCCCATCCCCAAACGCCACCAACATCGTATTATCGGGTAGCCAAGCAATCCGCGAGCCAAAGTGTTGACCTCCTCGTTTAGCTTGAGAAACTTCAAAAATAACCTCTAAATTCTGTAACGCTGAACCATCAAAGGTGGCTCTAGCTAATCTGGTACGATTGGCTGAAGGGCTACCGTGAGAATAGGTAAAATAAATCAAGCGATTTTCTGCAAAATTTGGGTGTGGGGCAACATCCAGTAAACCCCCTTGACCAAAAGCTAAAATTTTAGGAAGTCCTAAGATTGGTTCTGGTTTTAACACCCCATTATCGACAATACGTAACCTACCTGGTCGTTCCGTAATTAACATTGTTCCATTGGGTAGCCATGCCATACTCCAAGGACGTTCTAAACCTTCTAGTACTGTTATAGTCCTAAAATTTTCAGCAACCCTAATATTCCTTTGAGATATAAAAGGACTATTTGATGTAGATTCTGTTGTGCTGGAAGCTGAGGTAGAATTTCTGGAAAAAGAACAACCCCCAAGAATTAGCACAATGGTAGCACCTAGTATAATTTTTATCGGGCGATTGATTATAGTTTTCATCTTTTCTTCCTGCTGGAGACTCTCGGCTATGCCGATGAGAGGAAAGCAGGGCAGGGATTACTGCTTTCCTGTATACAATTTCGATACAGAATCTTTATATAGCAAAGGGTTGAACTCTTGTACTATATAAGGTAGCTGAGTTTGTCGCAATGACTTTTGAATTGAAGGTGAAACTCCTCGCACATGGACATTCTAGTTAAAGGGAACTCAAGGGAAAACCAAGAGTCGGTGTTACGCACCCTAGAACCAGCCTTTGCAAGTAAAGCTTTCAAGATGAGCGAAACAAAACTAATAAACATAACTAGCGATAACCAAAAAATAAAAGTATGCCCAGATTCAGCAATGAACGAGGGAGTAGAGGCAGTTGGTGTTGCCTTGATGCAGAAAATGGAAGCGTAAGCTGGTGTGTTCTGGTTAGTTGAGGACTCGTCGTCTGCGCGAGAGGGATGCGCGGGAAACCCGCGCATATCCAATCGAAGCGTTGGGGAAACCCCAGACGCTTGAGAAGTCCGTTTGGCTATCCGCGAATAAGGCATGGTGGGTACGTGAAAGTGAGTATGGTTCTAACTGATAAGCTCAGTTTCGTCTAAAGAATCCCGCGTCTCCGACGCTGGGAGGATGTCAATACTTTTTAATTGCTCTGATTTCAATCAATTTTTCTTCTAATTTTGTATATAGCTGCTGCTATTTAATTTGTCTAATTGCTATCACCAAAACTGTTGCTTTCGACATCAGGATAGATTCATCTAATTCAACAATCAATACTTGTATAATTAGTTTTTAGCTTAAACAACTTTTCAAAACTAATTAAGAGATTTAGTGGAGGTAAAGGGAATATAGCGAAATTTAAATAAAAGTTTTGAGTGCGGGAATGCTTTTTAATAAAAATAAAGGCTTATATATATAAATAGTTTAGGGGCAATTGAATTGATTTTACAACTGCCCCAAAGTTGAATTCAATATTTAGCTAAATTAAGGATAAGGTACTATATAAGTTGATTCTATAGACTCTAATTTACCCTCTTTTACTAAAGCTTGATAAATCATAGCTGCCACTTCAGCGCGAGTCGCAGATTTGTCAGGTTCGAGAGAAGTAAAATCAATCCCAGGACGATTAATTGCTAAATCCGATTGAACTGCTGCTGCCACTTTTTCCGTTGCCCAATCTGGGATTTGATCACGATCAGTAAATTTGCTTAGGATATTGTCAGTATTACCCTCAGGTTTTAATCCCAAACCAGTAGCCAAAGTAACTAATACTTGATATCGAGGTATCTGTAATTCAGGATGAAACTTCTGATCAGAATATCCCTTCATAAAGCCCAGTTTGACAGCTTTATTAATGTCATCAAATTTTTTGCTCCCAGAAGATACATCATTAAAATTCTTAGCAGCAAGGTTTTGGGGGATGTATTGAAAAGCGTGACTTACTAAATCAGCCATTCCTGCCCTTGTAATTAGTTGATCTGGTTCAAAATTTTTACCAGAATTGGGGATAATAAAGTTTTTTTCGCCCAAAGTTTGGATAAATGGATAAGCCCAATGCTCTTTGGGAACATCATTAAAGGCTAATTTTGATTCTTTAGGGTCAGTTTTGCCGACTACAGGAGGTTTCGGAATTGCTTCTGGAGGTTGAGGGTCAGTTTTACTAACTACAGGAGGTTTCGGAGCTGCTTCTGGGGGTTGAGGGTCAGTTTTACTAACTACAGGAGGTTTCGGAATTGCTTCTGGGGGTTTGGGTTGAGTAGTTGAGGTGGTTGACTCAGGCACAGTAACTGTAGGAATAACTGGAGTAAGCAGGGTGTTTAATCTTGTATGCCTTTTTTCTTCTTTTTGATCTTTTCGATCTAAACTTGGTTTCCTAGAATCTCTGGCTTTGTCAGTTTTCAACTCCTTAGAAGCATCAGAAACAGCAGCTATTTTAGCTGTATCTGAGAAAGTTGAAGAGCTTGGTTCTTCTATTATTTCTAAATCTTCGTCTGGAGCCAAGTTACTATATTCTTCATTTTCTCTATCTTGTAATCGGGAAAATAATCCCCCTGCTTCACTAGAAAAAGGATTTTTCCAGTCTAAAGATTTATTGCCGACAGAAGCAAATATAACTGTTCCAATAACACCAAAGGTGAGCAATACAGCAATCCATTCATCCATAATGTTCTTCTGAAAGATTCCAGACTGATTGGATTTCTTAGAAGAGACATCAGATGGGGGTTCTGAAGGGTTTGGGGGGGATGAATTTGTCATTTGGCTTGCACCCAAAAATAATTACACAATAGTATAAACAATTAGATGAGCAACAAGTAATTTTAAGGGACTATTAAAATTGGGCAAGGGGCAAGTTCAATAGTACGGTGGGTCACGCTTTCAGAAGCTTTTTCTGGGGTTAAGCCTAGTCCTCTGGATCCCATAATAATTAAATCTGCATTAATTTCATCTGCTACGTCGCAGATCAAAAAAGAGGGAATTCCTACTTTTTCAATAGTTTCCGCGTTGATTCCCTGTTGTTGAAAGAGGGTTTTTGCCCCTTGTAATAGTTTAGCGACTTCCGATTCAGAACTCATTGCTCCTTCTTTATTTTCTTCCACCACTGAAAGTAAAACAAGCTTACTGGCGTAGGTTTTAACAACATTGATTACTAGCTCTGCTGCTTCTCGGGATTCTCTGCTACCATCTACGGGAAATAAAATGGTTTTAAACGATTTAAACATAGGTTTTTGGACAACTTTAACGCAAATAGAATAATTGACTTATAAAAAAACCGACTTTCTCTTATTGTGGAGCGAAAGTCGGTTAAGTTTTGGAATTTTTAAGAAAAGTTTGGTTTCTTTGCTATATTAAGCATTTTTACCCAAGTAGTTTTGTAGCTGTCTAAGAGCTGCTGCTCCAATGTTAAATAAAGCCCAACCTGCTGCTACGCCTAAAGGAGCAAGAACCACTACAATACGCCAATCCATGACTATTTTCCTCCCTATTATCTTAAATTATTACTAAAAATTTGTTACACATATCCAAATTTATCATGGAAAGGGGTAGAGAGAATAGGACTACTGGCAGGAGTTACAAGCTAAAAGCCCAAGTCTGTACCTTTTCCCCCATGAACTAGGGCAAGTTTTTGGTAACTTTTAGCGTGTTCAATTAATTCTTCTGCTTGTTCATCGGAGATCTCTCGAACTTTGCGAGCGGGAATTCCTACCATTAGGGAACGTGGAGCTACATCTTTTGTGACCACACAACCAGCACCAATAATGCTTCCTGCCCCTACTCTCACTCCATTTAGGACTATTGCCCCAATTCCAATTAAACAACCTGTTTCAATATGTGCAGAGTGAATTACCGCACGATGACCCACTGTTACATAATCTTCTAGGATAGTAGGAGTATTAAGATCGCAATGTAAAATTGCACCATCTTGAATATTGGTGTATTTACCGATTACTATTTTTTCTATATCTCCTCGCACTACTGCGGTGTACCAGATACTAGCTCCTTCTGCGATCGCAACATTGCCCATAATTGCAGCATTATCCGCAACAAAAGCTGCTAAGGAAAGATCCGGAGCAGTCCAAAAAGAAGGAGAATTTTGATTAATCATAGATACTTAATTTGAACTGTAATAAGAATTTTATTTTCAAAATAAAACTTTATGTACTTTTGTATAGTAAATTAGAATTAGGGTCTTGTCCCCAGGTATTATGAGATTTGGCTGGATGTTTGTAAACTAGCTTGGGTTAAATATCAGGAGAAAAAATGGATTTTATAGCTGGCTTTTTTAGTGCTTTTAGCAATATTGACTTTAATGTAATTTTTCAGCTAACTTGTGTTGCTTTAATTATGATTTCTGGTCCAGTAGTGATTTTTTTACTGGCTTTAAGGGGTGGAGATTTGTAAATATATCTTCTATTTTCATTTTTGTTCCCCTTCTATCTATCAAGATAGAAGGTTTTTTAATTTATTCAGTTTTTAGGTCTCTCTCCATCAAAGCTTTTACTGCTGCTTCTGGAGTAATTTTACCCTGTAGTAATTGATCTACCTGGCGGGTAATGGGGATAGGAATCTCCTCTTGATTAGCAATTTTAATTAAAACCTCGGTAGTATTAATTCCTTCTGCTGTACCTTCTAATTTGGCTAGAATTTCCCCTAAAGTTTTACCTTCAGCTAATCCGTAACCAATTTGATAGTTACGGGATAGAGGACTGTCGCAAGTAGCAATCAAATCACCCAACCCCGAAAGTCCGAAAAAAGTTTCTTTCTTGGCACCCAGATAAGTCCCGACTCGAATCATCTCTGGTAAAGCACGAGTTAGTAGGGCTGCTTTAGCATTAGTACCGAGTTTCATCCCATCACAAACTCCTGCTGCAATCGCCATAATATTCTTCAAGGTTCCACCCAATTCCGTTCCTAAAGGATCAACGTTAAGATATACCCGAAACAGATCGGAGGAGAATATTTCTTGTATAGTTTGGGCTGCTTTAAAATTCTGACTAGCTACAGTGGTAGCTGCTGGCAATTGTTGGCGAATTTCCTGAGAAAGATTGGGTCCTGATAACACTACTACTGGATTATGGGGAAAGGCTTTTTGCCAAATCTGAGATGGTGTTAAATTAGTAGCTGGGTCTAAACCTTTAGTAGCAGTGACTAAGATTACCTGTTCTGGAATTGTTACAGTCTGAAGTTTTGCCAAAGTTGGTCTAACTCCTTTCATCGAGACAGCAGAAAGGATTACTAACCTATTGCGAATTAGGGATGCTAAACTGGCTTGAGTTCGACGGTAATAAAAATTAACTTCATGTCCATTGGTTTTTGCGATCGCTCCTAAGGTCGAACCCCAAACCCCTGAACCTAAGATTGTGATAGAGCTAATCATTAATTATTTAAGCTTAATTTAAATTCTTGGAGCAACAAAATATTAATCTAATTTTACAAATATCAATTTTAGGTATTCTAATTTACGGTGCAATCATTTCTGTTTGCTAGAGTTAAGAAGAGTTTAAATTAACGATTAGTAACCTTTTTTACAAAATGAATAATTGCCCCTGCTGCTCTACTGTACTACTAAAACATGGCAAACAAGGCAAAACTTATTGGTATTGTTCTAGTTGTCGTCAAGAAATGCCCAATTTAGAACTAATCGACTTTGTCAATCACTATCAGGAAAAAAGTAGAAAACTACTCGATAAATTTACTATTCCAAGACCTATTGCTTCTCCCAATAACCGATAGACACTCAACCTAAATAATTGCCAATAAGCAACAAAGGTTCGGAAAACTACACTACCACAGATAGATTATTACCTTGCACTATAGATACAGAAGATATACACCTAGAGGAAAGGTAATTAAGTCCCGATAACTCAAATAAGTGTATGTGGTAATACCTAAAAATTAATTTTAGTTTTGTAGTTAAATTTCGGAGAATTGCTTATATGGCAAAAGTTGTTGGTATAGATTTGGGAACTACTAACTCCTGTGTGGCGGTAATGGAAGGGGGCAAACCTACTGTAATCGCTAATGCAGAGGGTTTTAGAACTACTCCATCAGTAGTGGCTTATGCTAAAAACGGCGATCGCCTTGTGGGTCAAATTGCCAAGAGACAAGCAGTAATGAACCCTGGAAATACTTTTTATTCCGTAAAACGTTTCATGGGGCGTAAATTCGACGAAGTGGGAAACGAGTCGAAAGAAGTAGCCTATAAAGTATTAAGGGATAGCAACGCTAACGTTAAACTAGAATGTCCTGCTCAAAATAAGCAATTTGCACCAGAAGAAATTTCCGCTCAAGTTCTTCGCAAACTGATCGATGATGCTAGTAAATACTTAGGTGAAACCGTTACTCAAGCCGTAATTACCGTCCCTGCCTATTTTAATGATTCTCAGCGTCAAGCTACGAAAGATGCAGGCAAAATTGCAGGGGTAGAAGTTCTACGTATTATTAACGAACCTACCGCAGCATCTCTAGCTTATGGCTTAGATAAGAAGAGTAATGAAACTATCTTAGTATTTGACTTGGGTGGTGGTACTTTCGATGTATCCATTCTCGAAGTAGGGGATGGCGTATTTGAGGTTTTAGCAACCTCTGGAGACACTCACCTTGGTGGGGATGATTTTGATAAAAAAATTGTTGATTATTTAGCAGAAGACTTCCAGAAAAACGAAGGAATTGATTTAAGAAAAGACAATCAAGCACTACAACGTCTCACAGAAGCAGCAGAAAAAGCCAAAATTGAGCTTTCTAGTGCAACCCAAAGCGATATTAACCTGCCTTTTATCACAGCTACTCAAGAAGGACCTAAGCACCTTGATATGACCCTAACTAGGGCAAAATTTGAGGAACTTTGTTCTGACCTGATTGATCGTTGTGCTGTACCTGTTACCAAAGCTCTTCAAGATGCCAAACTAGGCAAAGAAGCCATTGATGAAGTCGTAATGGTGGGTGGTTCAACTCGGATTCCTGCCATTGTAGAGCTTGTCAAAAAAACCCTTGGTAAGGAAGCTAATCAAACAGTAAACCCCGATGAAGTAGTAGCCGTTGGTGCTGCAATTCAAGCTGGTGTCTTGGCTGGAGAAGTTAAAGACATCCTACTACTCGATGTTACTCCCCTATCTTTGGGTGTAGAAACTTTGGGTGGTGTAATGACTAAAATTATTCCTCGCAATACTACTATTCCCACTAAAAAATCTGAAACCTTTTCTACTGCGGTAGATGGTCAAACTAATGTGGAAATTCATGTTCTGCAAGGGGAAAGAGAATTTGCCAAAGATAATAAGAGTCTAGGAACCTTCCGTCTGGATGGAATTCCCCCATCTCCTCGTGGTGTACCCCAAATCGAAGTTACTTTTGACATTGATGCTAACGGTATCCTTAATGTAACAGCAAAAGACAAAGGTACTGGTAAAGAACAATCTATTAGTATTACTGGTGCTTCTACTCTTCCTGATGATGAAGTAGATCGTATGGTACAAGAAGCAGAAAGTAATGCTGCTGCGGATAAAGAGCGTCGCGATAAAATTGATCGCAAAAACCAAGCTGACTCCTTGGTATATCAAGCCGAAAAACAAATCAATGAATTGGGCGATAAAGTTCCAGCAGACGACAAAACTAAAGCAGAAGGTCTAATTAAAGAACTTAAAGATGCTGTAGCAGCTGAAGATGATGACACTATTCAGCGTGTAATGCCTGAGTTGCAGCAAGTTCTCTATACTATCGGTAGCAATATTTACCAGCAAGCCGATGGTGCTGCTGCCCCTGATACTGAGGGTGCTCCTGGCGCTGCTCCTGGTGCTGAAGGTGCTCCTGGTGCTAGTAATAATACTGGCGGAGACGACGTCATTGATGCTGAGTTTTCTGAAACTAAATAACGTCAGAAAATAATTTAATTATTTGTTTGATGGGTTTCGCAAAATGCGAAACCCATCTATTTTTTTGAGTTTGAATTGATTAGAGTATAGCGGTTCTCATTTTAATGAGATATAACAAATATCTTGGTTTTCGTTCATATGCGCTTGCGAAGCTCTACCCGCAGGGGCAGCGGTATCCTTTAGGATTGTTCATCGTTCATCGTTCATCGTTCATTGACTGTACCTCACTTATTTGAGAAAGGCTATATTTGGGTTATTATTAGCTAAAGTATCATAATGGTTGTAAAAAGAGGCGACAGTAATAATTCCAGATTTGATAAATTTATTAAAAACTAGTTTTATTCTTAAATTGGGATGCAGAAATAATAACTTCCTTCAAAAAATTTGGTAAAGCACGACTAAATTCTTCTTTAGTTCTTGGTTCTAGAGCTGCAATAATATATTGGTAAGTCACAGCATGATGCAAAGCACATAAAGGCTTGGCTATATTCCAAGCTTCTAATAGACGTTCTCTTGATTCATATTCAAGCCATTGATTCAGATAGGCATCTCTTAAGCGGGGAAAATAATACTGTTTTTTAAAATTTTTAAATAGTTTCAACCCAAATTTTTGATTACCAGTAAACAATAAACTGAATAAATCGAAAAAAGGATGAGTTATACAGCTATCTGTCCAATCAAAGAAAAGATAATTTTCCTCATTAATAGCAACATTCCCCAAGTGTAAATCTCCATGTACTAGTGTTTCTGGAATGTTATAGCTTGCTAATTTTAGGCATAAGTTTTTAAGATAAGGTGCTAACTGTTGCAATTGTGAAATTTCTACACTAGATAATTCAGACAAAGTAGCTGCCTCTTTAATCAAAGGATTAATCTGAGATTGCAAAATCTTTAAACGTCGATCTAAACAACCAAGATCTAATAAGCGCTGTTGATATTCTAAAGATTTAATTTGAATTTGAGCTAACAAGCTATAAATATTTTGTTTGATTTTTATAGATACTCGATCACCAATTGGGTTACCAAAATCTTGTAATAGTAGCCAGTGCTGTTGAGGATTAATACTAACTACTTTGGGTATATGATTAGGAAATAAATTAGCTAACTCTTTAGTAACTACTGGTTCATCACAAAATAGAGGTAAAGTAGAAGCTTGTTTGAGATAGAAAATTCCTGCATTGGTTGTAATTTTTAAAACACAGGAGATTGACCAACTTTTGATACATTCAATAGGTGCAATTTTTTCATAGCCTAATTGTGATAATTCTAGACAGCTCCAGTTAGAGGCTTCCTCATACCAACCAACTCGCGCCCAAGGCGGACGAAGTTTAGGAATATTACCAGTTTTTAATTCTATTAAATATGTTTCAATGATAGATTTTTGTTCGGAATTAGAAAAAGTAATAGTTTCTATATTTTTGAGAGCGCACCAAAACCCCTGATCAGTTTTTTTAGAAATATTATTGGCTTCTAAAACATATATCCCCTTGATTTCTTTTGGTTTACGATTTATTTCAAGATTATGATAATGTAGAACATTAACGTTAATACCAAAATCTTCCTCGAAAGTTTGGCTAATTAGAGAAATATTATCTATATATATTGGTTGAGCGATTTTAATAGAAGGTAAAGAATAATTTTGGTTACTATCTGATAGTAACCATATTTTTGCTTCAATGGGATGAAAGAGCAAGATAGAAAAATATGATTTCCAAGATTTTAGAAAATTCATAAAATACAGATTTTAGAGCTAATTCGTAAAGAGAATCTAAAGAGGATTAGTTATCTTTTCTTCCGTGAAAAGATAACATACTGGAAAATAACTTCATACTAATCGTAAAAATGCGATCGCATCATTTTTAACTGAAAAATTAAATAAATCCGATTTTTTAAGATCCGAACTATTTTTTGACGACTTGTTAACAATTTGATAGTCATTTCTTAATTTAACAGTGAAATCCTAAGATTGGGCAAAACTAATAAATTAGTCCACATCGCTGTTAACAAAAATCAAAGAAAAAATTATGACTACCTTAATTGGTTTTTCTGTTTTACCTGCGGACATCTTTGCCGAAGGTCCTCCGTCTGGGGCAGATAATGGCAATGGAGAGGCTATATCTGCTAATGGTCGTACGGGTCCTTTTGATGGTCAACCAGTGCAAGGTTTTAGCAGTGTGCAATTTGCGCCTAGTGGAAATGGTGCATTCTGGTTTCTATCCGATAATGGCTTTGGCGCACAGTCTAATAGTGCGGATTATTTATTACGTTTATATCAAGTCGATCCTAATTTTGCTGGCTTAGAAGCAGCAGATGGAGCTATTGAAGTACAGGGTTTTGTGCAACTGTCTGACCCGAATAATTTTATTCCTTTCGATATCACTAATGAAGGAACAGAAGAGCGTCTGTTAACTGGTGCAGATTTTGATGTTGAATCTTTTGCTATTGATAATAATGGCGATATTTGGATTGGAGATGAATTTGGTCCTTATATCCTTCATTTCAGTTCTGAAGGAGAGTTATTAGAAGCTCCTATCCCAACTCCTAATATTACTAATTTCAATACCCTTAATGGTCAAACTCCTTTAGTAATTGGTCATCGCGGTGCTAGTGGAATTCTTCCAGAACATACTTTAGCAGCTTATGCTACAGCGATCGCACAAGGAGCAGATTTTATTGAACCAGATTTAGTAATTACAAAAGATGGAGTTCTGATTGCCCGCCACGAACCTATCCTAGACGATACTACTAATGTTGCAGAAGTATTTGGGTCAGAACGTAAGTCAACTAAGATTTTAGATGGAGAAGAAGTTACAGCTTACTTTGCTGAAGACTTTACTCTAGAAGAAATCAAACAGTTAAGAGCCGTTCAATCTCGTTCTTATCGC
>JASJDB010000117.1 GCA_030065315.1 Xenococcaceae cyanobacterium MO_167.B52
TAAAATATTCAACCAACAAGTACAGAGAAACACAATATTCGTATTCTCAGGTAAGGGAGGGCATCCCTAAACCAAGTCTGTAAAGGCTTAAACGCTTGGGGAGAGAACCATCTCTGGACTAACAACCGCAAGGAGGTTAGTTTAAGTGGACTCGTTGAACCAAGAACCTCTAGATTCTTCGGAATCCCCTCGCTATGAGGGCGGGAGGATGTCAATCCTACGGCAACTGCACTATTTTAATTGTCCATCCCAAAGATATTTTCCATAGTAAATGCCATCACGAGCGATTCTAGTGAGTCTTGACTTTTAAAGTATCTTTTTGTGAGTTCTTCTGAGCTATGATGTTGTGCTAAATAAACTTTTCTGGGCAAATTCACACAGAGAGTTATAAGGGCAAACAGTACAATTCTCTAAAGAAGGTTTAGCTTGATAGTTTCCTGCTTCTATTTGATTGATTAGTTGTGGTACTTCTAAAGCTATTGCTTCTAAATCTGAGGGGGAAAAAGTATGTATATAATCATGACGCAGATAAGCAATATGTGCTGTTTTATAGTTTAAAGCTTTAGCATAAGCCCAAAGTTGAAAACGATGGTGATCAGGATTAATAATCCGGTCGCTTTTATAGTCTAAAATCCAATCTTTTCCTAATAAATCAACTATACCAGTAAAAGTTATATTACCTAATGTCAGAGTAATTCTTTCTTCTTTGGTAATGGCGGTATTTCTAAAAGTTTTATAAATTGACTGATTTAAAAATCTATTAACTAATTCCATAGCTTCAGTGACAACAGTAGCATCTCCTGATAAGTCACAAAAGGGCAATAAACCACTAGCGTCTTTAATGTTATTCTCTAATGCTTTATGTACGAGAGTACCTACTCCCATACTGTAGATAATTTCTTCTGTTAAATTAAATTGCTCCCTTTCTCCCTGTCCCCCCGTCTCCCCACCAGCCATAATATTTAACTCTTTAACCCAACCCTCTATCAACCCTGGATGTCCTAGAAGATAGTTAAATTGAAAGCGTTGGGGACATCTGGCGAATTCGCTTAAAGCTGTAACAGGAAGTTCAAAAATCCCAGATTCTACAGGATCGATTAGTAATTGGGGTGTGATATTGGGAATGGGAGGAAGAGGAGGAATAGAGGGAGTGGCTTTACTTAAATCACAGGGGATAATTTCTAAGGGAATATTTGCAGCTTCTAAACTAGGAGTTAATTTAGCTAAATACCCTTTATCTGGTTCATTGGCAGTTAAAATTAAGTAATCCCTAGCCCTAGTAAGAGCTACATACAATATTCTTAGTTCTTCTGCTGCTTCTTGCTGCTGCTTTTGAGATTCTAGCCAACGATATAAAAAAGGTTTTTCCCATTCTCCTTGGGAATTTTTAGTTTTAACTGCTACACCCCATTGAGAATCGAAAGACACAGGAGAAGAACAGGGAGAATTATTGTTATAGTTTAAATCTGCAACTATTACTAAAGCTCGCTCTAAACCTTTTGCTGCAAAAACTGTCATCAACCCCACTGCATTATCTATATCTAGAGGAGGACGAGAAATTTCCGCTTCATTGTCATGGAGTTGCTTTAAATCTCTTACGACACTAAAAATATCTTGTTTCCCTGTTTCCAATTCCTTGATTAATTCCCGAAATCCTTTCCAATCTGCTAGTCGGCGGTTTCCTCCAGGAAGATTAACAATTACAGCAGTATATCCAGTTAATTGATCGCATATCTGTAATAATCTTGATGGTATTTCCTTGTCCCTATAACTGAGTAATTCAGTAATAATCTTAATAGGTTGCTGTAATTCAGCATAATCTGAGTTTTGGATAGTTTCCCACCAACTAGGTTTAGTTTCCTCCTTTTTACGAGGGAAAGTTTGGGAAATCTCAAATAAAATGCGATCGCTGATTGTAAAAAAAGGACTCCGTAAGACAGCAACTAAAGCTATATCATCTTTAGTATCAGCTAGAAATCGTAATAATGACCAAGCATCTTTAGCTTCCCTACTCTCTAATAAATTACCACCTCCTGCTGGTGCAATAGGTATTCCTAGGGCAGCTATAGCATTGCCATATATATTTAGAGGTGACCAAGTACGAGTTAAAACTAAAATATCTCCTGGTTGAATCGGGCGTAGTTTCCCCGTAGGTTTATCATGTACCAGAGTTTTACTATCTAATATCTCTTTAACTTTTTGTGCCAGATGATAAGCTTCTATTTGCTGACGCTGCGCTTTGTCACTGTTTTTATCTGAAGCAACAGCAAAAGCCTGTATATAAGAATTCTGTTTTTTCAGGGAATTTTTGGGAGAGACTGGGAGACTAGGAGACTGGGAGTCTGGAGGGGTTATTTGTTTTTCAGATTGAAAATTGTTTTGTAATTGTGCAACATCTGATTCATTATTTTCTATTATTCCTTGTTTACGGAATGCAACCAAATCCTGATGCTTATCACCCAATAATGGTTTAAATATTTGATTAATCTGGGTAATTAAAGGTTGATGGGTGCGGAAGCTGGTGCTGAGAATTACTTCTTGTCCATTATTACTAACAATTTGCTGACTAAATTGCTCAAATATTGTGATATCAGCCCTACGAAAACCATAAATAGACTGTTTAATATCTCCAACAATAGTAAGTTCCGTATTCTTAGTTAAAGCTTGTAATAAATCTCCCTGAGTAGGATTAGTGTCTTGAAACTCATCAACCAGAAATACTTTCCACCGTTGTTGATAATATTCTCTTACTTCTTTTTGCTTCAATGCTTCTAGAGCATATATTTCTAAATCAGCAAAAGTGAGTATTCTAGCTTGATATTTTAGTTGAGTAAGATAGTTATTAACATCCCGATATGCTTCCGTTAAAGCAGGTAAGAGATTTTGTAATCTAGTGTCAGCTTCGTTTAACTCTGCATTAATTAAGCCTTGTTTAATTATTTCTCTGGTGAAATCCCGCAAGTTTTTCAGTGCATCTTTAACTATTGCGATATCTTCCCAATTCTTTTTACTACCTCGATTGATTTTAATATTATTTATAACTGCAATGGCTGCTGCTATTTCTTCCCCATTAAGGGAAAAAGATCGAGTCTCCAATTCTTCCATCGCAACCATTATCTCTTGACGAAGAATCTCCAACTTATCCCCCGACTCTCCCACATTATCTTGTAAGATATCTTTGCTATCTTGCCAAATAGAATTACTAATTAAGTTAGTTATAGCCTCTTGTTTTGCGATCGCAATTAACTCTTGCCAATCCTGAATCCCTTGCTGTAAAGCCTTTTGAGCCGTATAAGGATCTTCTAATAAACTAGAAATACTCTCCTTCATCAAAGAGTAAGGAATATCTCGATAACATTGAGAGGGAAGAGTCGCTAAAGCAGCATCAAGACTATTTTTAAGCCAAATATGACCTCTGGCATCTTCTAAAACAGTAAAATTCGCTGGTATTCCTGCAACTTCTGAATTTTGCTCACAGATACGACTAGCTAAAGCATGAATGGTACTAATAGGTGCTGCTTCTAACTCTGCCAGGATATCGAAACGATCTGGTAATTGCTCAGTAACTATCGTTCTAATGCGAGATTTTAACTCTTTAGCTGCTTTCTCAGTAAAAGTAACCGCGACTATCTCTAAAGGGGATAAATTTCGCTCTCGTAAATAATATAAATATCGTTCAGTTAATAAATGAGTTTTTCCTGTACCAGCACCTGCGGTTACTGCTACACTGCTGGGGCTATAAGCTGCTCTTTCTTGTTCTGGGGTCAAGGACATTGATCATCATCTTAAAGCTTGAATATTGATTTCTGAACTATCCATTAACAACTAACCATTGACAAACTTACTCAATCGCTCCATCCCTGTTTTAATAGTTTTCATATCTGTGGCGTAGGATAGACGAATACAATTATCTGCACCAAAAGCAATACCAGGAATCGCTGCTACCTTTTGAGATTCTAATAAACTATCACAAAAATCCAGAGAGGTTTTACCTGTTTTACTGATATCAACAAAAACATAAAAAGCCCCATCTGGTTTTGGACAAGATAAGCCAGGAATACTGTTAATGGCATCGTAAATCACTTCTCTTCTTTGGGCAAAAGCAGCAACCATTTCTTTAACACAATCTTGTGATTCTGTCAATGCTGCGATCGCGCCATATTGAGCAAAAGTACATACATTAGAGGTACTATGACCTTGAATGATCGACATTGCCTTAATAATTTCTTCTGAGGCAGCAGCATAACCCACACGCCAACCAGTCATGGAATAACTTTTAGCAAAACCATTACTGATAATAGTGCGTTCAAAGATATCGGAATTCACCGCCCCAATACTCAGATGTTTGGCACCATCATAGAGGATTTTTTCGTAAATCTCATCGGAAACCACCAGTAAATCATGCTCTAAAATTACCTGAGCTAAGGCGCGTATTTCTTCTGGAGTATAGACTGTCCCTGTGGGGTTAGAAGGAGAATTGAGTACAAATAGTTTGCTTCTGGGAGTAATAGCTGCTTTGAGTTGTTCTGGAGTGATTTTATAGCTATTTTTACCCGAAGTTTCTACAATTACGGGAGTTCCTCCCGCTATTTTGACCATTTCAGGGTAACTCAACCAATAGGGGGCAGGAATAATTACTTCATCTCCTGACTCAATTAAGACCTGCATTAAATTAAACAGAGAATATTTACCCCCATTAGTGACAATAATATTTTCGGGGGCAAAATCCAGATTGTTATCAAATCTTAACTTATTTGCGATCGCCTTTCTTAATTCTGGTTCTCCCGCAGCAGCACCATATCTAGTTTTTCCCTCATCTAAAGCTTTTTTTGCTGCTTGACAGATGTGGCTGGGAGTGGGGAAATCAGGCTCTCCCGCACTAAAACTACAGACGTCAATTCCTTCGGCTTGCATGGCTTTGGCTTTAGCCGATATCGCCAGTGTTAGGGAAGGAGTCACCTGAGTCACTCTTGCTGCTAGTTTCATCATTCTTGCCACAATATAAAAAGGGAATAGGAAATAGGGAATCTACTGTTCCCAATTTTTTAGTCTATCTTTCTCCCAAGGTAATAACCTTGGTCAGAATAATAGTTTCTCAGAGTATTTTCGAGTTTGTAGAAATCTTGGTACTTTTCTTCACAATTGGGCAACTAGCAACCCCATTGATTGACTACTCCCCATGAATAGCGTCTGAACGACGCTCTAGAAATTCAGGGGATTCCTCGACTCGAAGAGAAGTCGAGTTACACTGGAGATGAGGATGCCACCTCGTTCCAGAGGGTTTAGCCATTAAACCAACTACTGGGACTTCTCCCAGATACTTTGCGCGAATGTTGTTAGAACCAACAGAGTCCCTGTGTGTCTTAAAGCCACAGGAGCAACGATAGTTGCGGTTTCTAGGTTTGTTTTTTTTGCGACAAGACAAACACATTTGCGAAGTATATTCTTCAGTAATTAACTCTGTCTGAATGCCGACTTTTGCACATTTATATTCAAGCTTTTGCCGAATAGAACCAAAATTCCATTGGTGAAGTTTTTGATTAGCTTTTTTGCCATAATTAATATTTTTTCTAATATCTCGCACATCTCCTATTACCAGTGTTTGAATACTTCTCTCTTTGAGTACTGAAACAGCTTTACTGGTTAGCTTATGTTCGATATCTTTGATTTGATTATTAATTTTAGCTAATTGCTGTTGCTTGGACTTTATTAACTTTTTCCTACGTTTACTTCCCCTTTTTTTCTTGTCTACAAGATTTGATAACTGGGCTTTAAGCTTATTCTGGTACTGGCGTTTAGACCGCAATAATCGACCATTATAAATATCGGTATTAATGCCGTCAGCTATTACCATAGGATGAATTTCACCCAAATCAACAGCAGCAACATTATTAGATTTAATTGATTCAACGCTTGGTTGTGAATAACAAGCTCTCAATTCATAGCATTGAGAATTACGATTCCAACCCATTTCTAGCAGAGAGGGTTTTTGCCAGTTCCAATCAACAATTAAAGGCAGATTCCCTTTTCCATTAGAAAGCCTTAGCTTGCCATTTTTTAGCTTGATAGCTGATTGCTTCCAAATTACTTTGTAGAACCAACGCCTACGCCTTGGGGGTTTACTATTGGAGTCGACTTTTCTTCTACTTCTCCAAGATTTTAAAGAGGCATAGAAAGATTGAGTAATAGCATCACTAGTATGAGCATGAAGCTTATCTGATATATGCCATTTTTCCATAGAGTAGCCAGATAGCCAAACATCTTTTTTGCGAACTGTACGCCAAAAACTTACTAAAGTTCTTGAGTACAGTTCACCAGCAGCAAGAGCTAATTCGTCTAACTGTGATGTCTTACCTATCTTGACTTGGCGAACTATGTACTGAGGCATGATATAGTTATACAGATTATCGCTGTATAATAGCATGAATCAATACAAAAGTAACAACAACATTGTTTATTCTTGTAAATATCATGTAGTTTGGGTGGTTAAGTATCGTCGCCCTGTTTTAACAGATGTTATAGAAACCAGACTCAAGGAATTATTACTAGAAATAGCCAAACAAATACAAGTTGATATTTTGGAGATGGAGGTAGGAGATAAAAACCATGTTCATCTACTGCTATCTCTTGAGCCTCAATTTGGAGTGCATCGAGCCGTTAAACGGTTTAAAGCTGCCACCTCCAGATATCTTAGACAAGAATTTCCTGAGCTTAAAAAGCGGTTGCCTACTCTTTGGACAAATAGCTATTTCGTTTCAACTTGTGGTGGTGAGCCTTTGGCTAAAATCAAAGAGTACATCCAGAATCAGAAGCGTAGTGGTCGGGAATAGAATTCCCTCCTTCGAGCTGATCCCCATATTTGAAAATAGGGGCTTGCGCTCTCAGTTTTTACGGTCAGAAATTAAGCGTTAATCTTTTCGTTAGGTAGCAAAAGTTCGCTAGCTATTTTCTCAGTGCCATTTTCCTGAGCCTCAGAAACCATATTTGTGCCTTTAATTTTCAAACACAACTCAAACAAAACTTCTGCTAAGTCAGTGCGAGAAACTTTACCATCCGTTAGTTCCACCAAATTTTTCTCGATTTTTTCCGTAAGTTGTTGCTTCAGACTTTGGGATTCTTTTTCTAGATCAGTTCTGGTTTGAGATAGCTCGTCTTTGAGATACTTAGTTTGAGACTTGAGATTCTCGGTAACTTCTTCAATACTTTGATCTGTACTTTGAGCAAGTTCCTGAATTTCTTGGTGTAATCTTTTAGCTTCACTACGAGTATTTAAATTTAAATACTGAATTTTCTTTTCCAAAGAATCCACGGCAGAAGTAATTTCTTGAGAGAGATTATTTTCCAGGTTATAGAGTTGCTGTCTCATATCAGCTCGAAATTCGGTAAATTTACCTTCTAATTGCTTTACTTCCGTATTTAACTGGTTTAAATGCTGAAAAGATTGATCAAATTTACGTTCGTACTCTTCTATTTGTTCTCCAAACAGCAGCTCCCTTAGTTGGGTAATATTACCTAATTTGCGACGCATTTCTTCCTTGGTAATTCCTGTCATGATATTCCCTTTAATTAAGTAATTAAACTAATAAACAATTAAACAATGACTCCCAACGCTAATCCTAGCTATTTAATCTTAGCTAAAATTTTTTTTTACCAAACTTAACTCAGCTATTGAGCCTCCATTGAGTTTTCTTCCTCATCTCCCACAGAAGAACCTAAATGAAATCCCAGGGCTTTTTTCTGCATCATTTTGAAAATATTATAAAAACCATTAGCACGAGAAGGGGTGAGACTAACTTGTAAGCCAGTATCTGCAATAAAATCAGGACTAACTTCAATAATCTCTTCAGGGGTTAAACCATTTAAGCCTTCGATCAAAAAAGCCACTAATCCTTTTACTAACTGAGCATCAGAATCACCATGATATAAAACCATTCCATCGGATAAATCCGCAGTAATAAATACCTGAGACACACAACCATTTACCTTATTCTCAGATGTTTTATCCGCCTCATCCATCGTTGGTAGTTTTTTGGCATACCAAAGTAGTTGTTCGTATTTCTGTTTCGGATTAGAACGACGCTTAAAACGCTCCACAATTTTGGCAAGATTTGGTGGTAAAGATTTGGTAGAAGAAGACATAGATTATGGTGTTCGATTATACAATTACTAAATCACTTCTACTATTTTAAAGAATTACTAGCAACTCATTCGTTTAATCGGTACCACAGTCAGATAAACTTTATTTTGAGAGATAAAGGCAGTCGCGAGGTTCTTACGCGTGAAAAGAGTACTAGGCATTATTTTAGGAGGAGGCGCAGGAACTCGCCTCTATCCCCTGACTAAACTGCGGGCTAAACCAGCAGTCCCATTGGGTAGTAAATATCGTTTAATAGATATTCCCGTTAGTAATTGTATAAATTCTGAGATTTTTAAAATCTACGTTCTGACTCAATTTAATTCTGCCTCCCTCAATCGACATCTGAATCGCAGTTATATCTTTTCTGGCTTCAGAGAAGGTTTTGTAGAGGTTTTGGCTGCCCAACAAACCAAAGAAAATACGGGTTGGTTTCAGGGAACAGCCGATGCAGTCCGTCAATATCTGAACTTGTTACAAGAATGGGATGTTGATGAATACATAATTCTCTCAGGAGATCACCTCTACCGCATGGACTATACTAAGTTCGTTCAGCGTCATCGGGAAACCAAGGCTGATATTACCCTTTCGGTCGTTCCCATTGACCAAAAAAGAGCTTCGAGTTTTGGAGTCATGAAAATTAATGATCAAGGAAGAGTAGTTGATTTTTATGAGAAGCCTAAAGGTGAAGCTCTCCAGCGTATGCAGGTGGATACTACTATCTTAGGATTAAACCCTGAACAGGCTAAAGATCAACCCTATATTGCCTCGATGGGGATTTATGTATTTAAAAAAAAGGTATTAATTGACCTGTTAAAACAAAATCTAGAAAAAACCGACTTTGGTAAAGAGATCATCCCCGATGCTGCCCAAGACTATAATGTCCAAGCATATTTATTTAAAGGTTATTGGGAAGACATCGGAACTATTGAAGCTTTTTATGAAGCTAATTTAGCTTTGACCGAACAACCTCAACCAGCTTTTAGTTTCTATGATGAAGCTGCTCCTATCTATACCCGTTCTAGATATTTACCACCAACCAAGCTTTTAAACTGTCAAGTAACAGAATCTATGATTGGGGAAGGTAGTATTCTCAAAGAATGTCGGATTCATCATTCGGTACTAGGAATTCGCACCCGGATCGAGTCTGACTGTACTATTGAAGATACTTTGATTATGGGGGCAGATTTTTATGAAACTTTTGCTGAACGAGCCTCTGGTTCACAAGGAAGAAATACTCCTGTAGGTATTGGTGCAGGCACAACCATCCGCCGTGCAATTGTTGATAAAAATGCTCGCATTGGTCATAATGTCCAAATCATTAACAAAGACCGCATCGAAGAAGCTCAAAGAGAAGATGACGGTTTTTATATCCGTAACGGAATCGTTGTAATCATTAAAAACACCACAATTCCTGATAACACCATTATCTAGATAATTTAAATAAAGTTCGTTATTGTCGAGGATAATTAAGTTTAAGCTTACTTATCCTCTTTTTTCGTTTACTTATCTCTTTCTAGTCTTTTTTGAAGCGGGTTAATATACAGATAAGTTAAATTATTACAAGGAAGCTTAAAGTTTTAGTTAAGTAAGGGGAAAACCGAACCTAGTAACTAAGAAATTCTTGTTACTCTATAATCTGGGCTTAACTGTTTAGTATTAAATTGTTAACGTTTATTACACAATCAACTAGTATAGTAAGCCAAAGCCTTTTAGGAGAAAGCCTCTAGATGCCATCTGCTGATTACAAAGATTATTACGCCATTTTGGGGATAGGGAAAACCGCTAGTGCTGATGAAATTAAGAAGCGATTTCGTAAACTAGCCCTGAAGTACCATCCAGACCGCAATCCAGGAAATAAAGAAGCAGAAGACCGTTTTAAGGCAATTAGTGAAGCCTATGAGGTACTTTCTGACTCGGAGAAAAGAGCCAAATACGATAAGTTTGGTCAATATTGGCAAGGAGAAGCTCCAAATAATTGGTCATCCTCCACAGAAGGTTTTGATTTTAGTCAGTATGGTAACTTTGAAGAGTTCATTAATGAATTATTAGGTCGCTTCTCCACTCCAGGAAGTACTGGTTCTTCTGCCTATTCTTACACCACCCAAAATACCGAACCTACAACAGGAAACGTCCCCTTCAGTGACTTTGGAAATTTTGTCACCAATGGGGGGTTTGGCACTCAAAAAACCTCTACTGGTGTTGGTAAACAAAAAACTACTAGTAGTTTTAATAATCAAGGAATTCCCCAAACCCAAGAAGCTACTATTCAATTAAGTTTTCGAGAAGCTTTTGAAGGAACTACCAAAAGCCTCAATTTGGGTAGTGAAATTGTAGAGGTACGTATTCCTCCAGGAGCCAAACCAGAAAGCAAAATTCGAGTTCGAGGCAAAGGAGCATACAATATTTATACGAAACAAAGAAGCGATTTATATCTTAAAGTTCATCTTAAACCCCATGAATTTTTCCAATTTGAAGGGGATGTTCTAGTTTGTGAACTGCCCATTACTCCTGATGAAGCAGTTTTGGGTACTTCTGTGGAAATACCTACTCCTGATGGCATGGTAACAATGAAAGTTCCACCAGGTATTCGTTCTGGTCAAACTCTGAGGCTAAGGGGTAAAGGTTGGTCTCTACCAAAGGGAGGAAGAGGAGATCAACTAGTAAATATTACTATCGCAACCCCAAAAAATATTACTCCTAAAGAGCGAGAATATTACGAAAAAATTCGTAGCCATAGTATGTATAATCCCCGTATTCATCTACAACAAGTGGTTTTATAGTGGTTCTTTCTTGGCGTAATCTCACAATAATGACAACAACTCTGGTTTTAACCCTAGTTGTCGGATGCGTCAGGTTATCAAATTCTCAAGATTTTTCTCCCAAGTTAGGAATTCCCATTGAGTGCAACTTACAAGAAGACTGCTTCATTATGCACTATGTAGATCGAGATCCCACTACTGAATCAAAAGATTTTGCCTGTGGCAGACAGACTTATGATGGACATAAAGGTATAGATTTTGCGATCGCAGATTTTGCAGTAATGAGAAAGGGTGTACCAGTTTTAGCAGCAGCAGAAGGAACAGTATTACGAGTAAGAGATGGAGTTCCTGATGCTTTAGTTGATACGGAAGCAGAAAAAAAGGCAGTCAGTGGGCAAGAATGCGGTAATGGAATTGTGATTGACCACGGTGAGGGTTGGGAGACCCAATATTGTCATTTAAGGCAGGGTAGTATTGTAGTCAAGCCAGGAATGAAAGTAGATCGGGGAACGGTGTTGGGAATGGTAGGTTCCTCAGGTTTAGCTTCTTTTCCCCATGTTCATCTTTCATTGCGTCATCAAGATATCGTAATCGATCCTTTTGGGGGAGTTTCTAACAATTCTGGTTGTGATACCAAGAAACAAAAGTCTCTTTGGCAAGAATCTTTAGCTTATACTTCCACAGGATTAATTAGAGCTGGTTTTGCCACCCAACCTCCTACTCAAAGCGAATTGTGGTCAGGAGAGTATCAGGATACTCAGCTATCTGGTAATATTCCTGCTATTCTATTTTGGGTTCATGCTTATGGTGTATTACAAGGAGATGTGGAAAAATGGCAATTGATTTCTCCTAAGGGAGAAGTAGTAATAGATCGGAACAATATTTTAGATAAGTCTTATCGCAGTTGGGTGAGTTATTCTGGAAGCCGAAAAATTATCCCTGGAACTTGGCAAGGAAAATATGACTTATGGCGAGACAATAAACTGATTTTTGAAGTGCAAAAGAATGTCATAGTTCGATGAAATTAGCATCATGATAATTATTCAGAATTAATTTAATTTACAAGCTAAAATTTTAAAAATAGAATCTTACTAACTAATTCAATTACAACCATTATGTTTTTCTCAGAATTATCTCCAGTATTCCAAGAATTATTAAAGCAACCCATTGCCTTTTCTGGGGGGTTCTGTTCGGGGTTATTGAAACTAAAGCTAAACGAAGAACCTCTTGCTAGTTGGCTGGCAAAACAAGGATATGGTAACGATAGTAATTCCAGTAATGATGATGATAATCGCCCTAAAAGTATCTCTATAGATTAAAAGCCAGGCAAAATTGCAGAAAGGGGGGATATTTCCCCTCTAAAGTTATTAGACTTAACATTGAGTGATGGAAAAACAATTCAATGCAATAAGATAATTAGATTTAGTAAAAGCTATTGTGAGGTGGATGTTCAGAGTAATATTTATGGGATTATTCCAAAGATTAACTTGAGTAGATAAATATCATCTGCTCAAATTAATAACAGCTTTAAAAAGCACCTTGATTTTTAGTGAATAGTAATGTAAATAACTTAGTAATGTAATTCTATAGTTAACTCTTATTAATTGCTAAATCACTTATTGTCTTTCTTAGCTAGTCGAAGGTATTCCGCCTTAAAATATGCGAAGCGGTATCCTTTAGGACGACAGATCCTGCTTCGACTTCGTCATGTAGGAGATCTATCAAAACAGATAGGGCAAAATTCTACAATCATGCAGCTTCATGATAGCCAGGAACTAGTGAACTATCTAGCCAAAGGCAGGAAATTGCTTCCTCTCAAGTATATTGGATTATTTTTAGCTGCTCTAATTTTAGTCTTATTTCATCATCCAGTAGCCATAGCTCAAGTCAACAATAAAACTGATTTTGATTATTTAAAAAATATCTGGGTCTTAGTATCTGCTTCCCTGGTATTTTTCATGAATGCTGGTTTTGCTATGTTGGAAGCGGGGCTTTGCCAGACTCGAAACGCAGTAAATGTTTTAGCGAAAAATCTTATTGTTTTTTGTGTCTCCATTTTGGCATTTTGGTGGCTGGGTTTTGGGGTTATGTTTGGTGATGGTAATTCATTTTATGGACAAGAAGGGTTCTTTTTTCAAACATTCAGTCCTCCTTTTAACAATAATTTCCCTGCTCAATTTCAGGATCTAGCTAACCTTGCCCAAGGTCAATCTTTTTTAAGTGTATTTTTCTTCCAAGCAGTATTTGCAGGAACAGCTGCTACTATAGTTTCTGGTGCAGTCGCGGAACGTATTAAGTTTTGGGCATTTTTTTGGTTTAGCTTTTTCTTAGTAGGCATTGCCTATCCCATAACTGGTCGCTGGGCTTGGGGTCCTGATGGTTTTTTAGCTAGTAGTTTCAATTTTCTTGATTTTGCTGGTTCTACCGTAGTTCATTCAGTTGGTGGAATGGCAGGTTTATTGGGCGCAATTTTACTGGGTCCGAGAACAGGTTGGCAGGGATATGATCCCAGTAAAACTGGCGACAACCGATTTAGCAAAGTAAGATCTAGGCAATTGGGTACTTATAATCTGACTTTTTCCACCTTGGGCTGTTTAATCCTCTGGCTTGGTTGGCTGGGATTTAATGGCGGTTCAGTTAAAGTTTTGGCTCATATTCCTCATGTAATTATGACCACCATGATTTCTGCTGCTTCTGGAGGTATATTTGTCTTATTATTGCGGGGTTTACGCCGTAATAAACCACCTCTTCCCCTGGTTATTAACGGTATTTTGGGAGGTTTAGTAGGAATCACCGCATCTTCTGCTTATGTCTCTCTCGCAGTTGCCATGTTTATTGGTGCAGTCAGTGGTTTATGTGTGATTATATTCGAGGCTGTATTAGAATTCTATCGAATTGACGATCCAGTAGGAGCTGTTCCAGTTCATTTGGGTTGTGGGGTTTGGGGAACTGTAGCCGTAGGACTATTTGTGCATCAACTACCACCCTATATCGAACAAGATGTAAATCGAGTAGAGCAAATTTTAGGTCAGATAGTTGGTATTTTTTCCGTATTATCAATGACCACAATCCTTTGCTTAATATTTTGGCTAGGAGTTGGTCTGATGCTCTATTTTGTAGAGCTATTGAACGAGCAATTACGAGTATCATCACAATCTCTAGAGTCCCCAGAGCATAAAATTCAGTCTGATAGGGAAAAATATCGAGCCGAAAATATAATTGTTGAATCTCCTCTCGAATGGATTATGAAGTATATAAAAATTTCTAAAGAGGCTCTAAGAGTATCGATAGAGAATGAAAAAAGAGGTAGTGATGGTACCTTTAGCCCTGTTAATAGTTAGATAATAAAATCTTGTGATTATTAAAATCTTGCGGGTCATAAGTTCTTAGCTATGGGGCAATCTTCGAGAGAATTCAAATAAGATTTGGTTTGTGTCCCCCAACTAGAGGAATTGTACCAGCGAGTCAGCCAAAATTTAGCTTGGTTGAAACTTTCAGAAGTAGCACTAATTTGACAAAGATGATTAATGCCATCCAGAACACGGTTTTCCTTACCTAATTTTATGGCATTTAAGATTATTAATTTGTCTAGGTTATTTTGACAATTATCAGGAAACTCTTCCTGTAATTTTTGTTGTTGTTGCTCAAGCTGTCTGCGCCAATCTTCTCTGATCCCAGATTCAACAGGAATAGAATCTATACATAATGGTGATTTTGCTTGTAGCTGTGATCCCAATGGTGATTCAGAATTAATATTGCCTTCGGTATTCTGCGTATTCTTTGTATTAGCGTTTTTATGGTAAGTATTATTGAAGAAAATTATTATAGGCGACGTTAATAATAAACCCAAAACTATAACCAGGGCAGCGATTTGAGTAAAAGGTTCATTTTTAAGTTTAATTGCTGCTGAAGCCAGTGTATTTGTAGGTAAAAACTTAATACCTCTGTTAGCGATATTAGGGATAATTTTTGATTTTTTCTCTAGGGCTAATAATTGTTTTTCTACCCAATCAGAATTAAATATTGACTGATAAATACGATTAGATACTGTCAAGTTACCTTCTTGTTCAGTTACTAATCCTACTTTGATTAATTCTTGTTTTTCTAGACTATTATTGACTCTTAATGTTTCTTCTTCTAATACTCGTAAATACAATTTTAGTAAATCTTTAGGCTGGCATAATTTGTTATTTAAGACATACTGTTTAATTGTCTGTAAAAACTCTCCCAGTGGCTGAGATTCCCAATTGTCAATTACACGATTATGTACCAAATTTTCAACCCATACTACTTCTATTCCAGTAGCAATGAAGTCGTCAGAATCAGATATGATTTGACAGATATGTTGGGTTAGTAAGGGATGTCCTCCAGTCCAGAAAAAAACTTCTTTGAGTAAAGAATAATAAGAAGCACTGTGAGAAGTACTAGTCTGTGATTCAAAAGTTTGAACTACTTCTTCAGATCGGGTTGAGGTTAATTCGAGCTTTTCTGGAATTCTACTGAAGTTTTGGAGGAAAAAATTCAAAGTTTTGGGTTGTAGCCATCCTTTTTCTACAGCTAATTCTCCAAAAAGTGTTTCTGTTTGCTTTTGTTCTTGAAGTATGGTTTCAGTT
>JASJDB010000118.1 GCA_030065315.1 Xenococcaceae cyanobacterium MO_167.B52
ATACAAGAAAATGCCGATCCTGATGTTCTCACAGATTTGGCTAACTTTTTTGCCAAATTAGTTCCAGAAGATCCTATGGCTTACATTCATTGTGCAGAGGGCAAGGATGATATGCCAGCACATATTCGCTCCGCTCTCACCCATACTTCAGAGCAAATACCTATTTCAGGAGGAAAATTGGTTTTAGGTATTTGGCAAGGCATCTATCTTTGGGAGCATCGTCAACGTAGTCACCAACGGGAAATAGTAGTGCATATTAGTGGCATTGTTTAATTAAATTATAAGCGATCGCGTTATGGTAAAATCATCCACTCAAACTGTAACCTTAGAAGAATTTTTAGAATTTCCAGAAACTAAACCGACCAAAGAGTACATTGATGGTCAAATTGTTACTAAGCCAATGCCAAGAGGAAAACACAGTATTATTCAAGGAACATTAGTTAGTGCAATTAATAATACTCTTAAACCTCAGAAAATAGGTTTAGCTTTACCAGAATTACGCTGTACGTTTGCCAATCGTTCTATCGTACCTGATATAGCAGTTTTTTCTTGGAATAGAATACCTGTAGATGATAATGGTGATATAGCCAATATTTTTAATTCTTACCCTGATTGGACGATTGAAATTTTATCTCCTGGACAAAACCAAACTTTAGTTACTGGTAATATTTTACACTGTTTAAATAATGGTAGTAGTTTTGGTTGGCTAATTGATCCTGAATCTCGTTCTATACTAGTATATCCTTGTAATCAACAACCACAACTATTAGATTCAAGTTCAGATATTATTAAAGTGCCAAATATATTTAGTGATTTTAAATTAACTGTTGGAGAGCTATTTTCTTGCTTGAAAATATAAATATTATCTGTTGTATAGCGGTTTTCATTTTAATGAGACATAACAAATATCTTACTTTTCGTTCATCGTTCATTGTTGATTGTTAATTGTTCGTCGACTGTACCTCACTTATTTAAGAAAGGCTATAATATTTTTTTGCTATTGGCAAAGTAATGTCATTTCCTTTTAAGTTTTCTACAGATAATTGACGCAGAGACACGGTGACACCGAGATTAATGTATAGCATATATAGAGTGATTTAATATAATATTGTTTATTTTATAACTATTACTAATTACTTTTTTTTAGCCATTCCCTAATAAATTTAACCCACCTGTCTAATTGCTCTTTATTTGGTTGAGTTTTTTGCCATGCTTCCCGCTCTAATAAACGCTGATTCCAAGCAGTAATATTAGTAAAATTGCTCAAATCATAGCCCAATTTACTAATTAAAACTACTGCATTACCAGCCAGAATATCCCCTAAAGTAAATTGCTGTCCTCCAAAGTAATTATTATTCTCTAATATTTCGGAAAAGAAACCAAGAATTCTTTTAATGTTGCGTTTGGCTTTAGCAATTTTTATAGAATCTTCTGAGTCTAAAATTAAAGGTAGTATTTGAGAACCTAATTCAGTACAAGTAACCATCTGTACCATTTTTACTTTAGCTAATGTTTCGGGATTACTGGGAAGCAAACTAATTTCAGGATATTTAATTTCTAAGTAATCTAATATGGCTAAAGATTCAATGACTCGAAAACCATCATCTACAATTACAGGGACATGATGAAAAGGATTGAGTTTTAAAAATTCTGGTTGGAATTGCTCTCCATTTTTTAGGTTGACAATGATTGGTTCAAAGGCAATATTTTTTTCTAATAAAGCAATCCATACACGGCGAGCTAAAGGGGATAAAGGATGATAGTAAAATTTCAACATGATTGGGACTCCTTTTTTCATTGAACATTTATCATTTATCATTTATCAGACTTAGTTAAATGTTGATTATTTTGATTAGTCTGAGATAAACTTAAAGACCGTTCGGTTTGTAAAAGCTTAAAAATTTTTATAATTAAACTAAAGCTAGATTATCTAGATAAATGTGTAAATTAGCAATGACTCTTTTAAGATGAATTGAATCTTGATAAAGTTTGCTGATCATAATGCCTCCTTCAATGCTGGAAATGAGAATAGTAGCAACAGTATCTGACTCAACAGTGGGCTTGATTTCTCCCTTTTTGATTCCTTTTTTCACAATTGCAATTATGAGATTGCACCAGGAATCCATAGCTTGTTTGCTGCGATCGCGTAATATAATCCCTATATTACTATTCCCCATGACAGAATGGGCATCATCCCACTCAATTGCTGTATTCATGATGGGACAACCACCAGGGAGCGGAGGCTCATCTATATAGTCTAGATGTATGTCAAGTAGGGCTTTAAGTCTTGCGATCGCTTTTTCTTCTTGTTTGAGAGCATGCCAAACTTTTTTAGTAACCAAGTTAACTGCATAGTCAAATGCTGCTATGGCAAGTTCATCTTTACCATCAAAATGATTGTAAATCCCACCTTTTTTCAATCCTGTAACTTGCATAATGTCGGAAATAGAAACACCAGCGTAGCCTTTTTGATTGAATAAAATAGCAGCTTGCTCAATTATCCTGGCTTTGGTTTGTTCAGCTTTAGACATAGAACGTTTTTAAGACCGTTTGGTCTTTTAATAAGATAAACCATAAATCAACAATTAACAACCACTTAAACAGATAACTGCATTTTGTCCCCCAAACCCAAAACTAAAACAAAGAGTATTTTGGATCGATGCTTTATAAGATTCCGTGACAAAGTTTAGCTCAAATTCTGGCTGTTTCAAACCCACACAAGGGGGTAAATAACCATACTTAAGAGCCATTAGGCAAAATGCTACCCCCAAAGCTCCAGAAGCTCCTAAAGTGTGTCCTGTCGCACCTTTTGTCGAGCTTATTGCTACGGGATGAGAGAATAAACGATTAATTAATTTTGCTTCATGGTAGTCATTTAATTTCGTACTGGTACCATGAACATGAATATAGTCTATATCTTTGCTATCAAGATTACTTCGTTCTAAACAGTCCTTAATTGCGATCGCGCTACTTCGACAACTGGACTCTGGCGCACTGATATGAGTTGCATCACAGGTGAGGCTAAAACCTGCAATTTCCCCATATACCCTAACTCCCCGACTGTGAGCAAGTTGTGCTGTTTCCAAAACCAACACTGCACCACCTTCCCCCAAAACCAAGCCTTCTCGCTGTAAATCAAAGGGATAACAACCAGTTTTTGCCAAGGCTCCCATTTTCTCAAAAGCAGCCAGAGTTAATCTTGTTACAGGGGTTTCCAAAGCCCCTACCACTACTCTCTCACATTCACCAGTTTGAATTAATTCATAGCCTCTTGCGATCGCATGAATCCCTGTAGCACAAGCAGCCATAGGAGCCAAAACAGGTGCTTGGGTTTGAAGTAAACGAGCCGTAATTATTGCGCCATAATGATGTAAAGTTTTGAGCCAAGAGATAGAAGCCATTGTCTGAGAATTGGATAATAAGCTTTCCCAAGTAGCCTGAGAACCTCGACTAGAGCCAATAACTACACCGCAATCTGACTGGGGTAAATTTAAACTAGCATCTTCCAGAGCATCAGTAACCAAAGCTGGGATTAGAAGCTCCAAACTAAGCCTATTATTGTGTAATAAATTCTCTTCCCTAATTAAACCCAATGGATAAGCAGATAGCTCCACAAAAGGTTGGTGGAATCTGATTCCTGATTTCCCTAACAATAAATTTTGCCAAGTATCTTGAAGAGAACCCAGACAAGAGCGTAATCCAATTCCTGTTACCACTACCTGCTTATTGCTCACTGACTATTATTTCAGGTTTTCTGCACCTTCAATTACTTTTGCGGACTCAATGCGATCGCCCTGTTCGATGCCATCTACCACATCCATTCCTGATAAGACTTTACCAAATACAGCATAATCTCCATCGAGGAATTCCAAATCTGCCAGAGCAATATAAAACTGGGAAGAAGCAGAATCAGGAGCTTGAGAACGAGCCATTGCTACTGCACCGCGATCGTGCTTCAGTTCTACAGGAGGCGCAGACAAGCCTGCCGATCTTCCTAGGGCTTTACTATAAACTGCCTCTTCTTCTCCTTTTAGCTTAATTTCTAAAGGAATAACGCGTTTTTCTCCAGTCTCAGGATCGATAAATCCTCCAGTACCCAAACGACTAGCAGGAAAATTGGGGTCTTTCCCTTGAGGATCTCCTCCCTGGGCGACAAAAGGTTGAGGCTCTTTTACAACTCGGTGGAAAGCCAATCCATCATAGACTCCTTTGTCAACTAAATCCACGAAATTGCCAGCAGTTATGGGGGCATCATTGCCATTCACTTCGATAATTATGGGTGAACCATTGACTACTAGTTCAACTTTAGCATTACCTTGGAGTTTTGGTAAATTATCAAACATTTTTTTACTGCTGGTATTATTGACTACGGGTTGTTCCTGCGTAGCTAGGTTATCAGATAAAGAGGACGACTGGGAAGCATTATTCTGGGACGAAGCACCACATCCACCTAAAACTACCAAACTCGTAAGGATAACTGAAAGCAGCCAAAAGTTAATTTTTGTTTTCATAAAGTTTAGTTTTTGACATCTAAAATTCACAAGACCACAATAAGAATAACTGATAAAACTTAAAGCATTTAAAAGTGAAGTCGAAAAAAGCGATCGCTTTTTTTCTTTTGTCATTCTAGAAGAATTTAACAAATTTACGTCATTTCAGACCACTAAAAATCAAGGTTTTGCCCCACTCTGACAAAAGAAAGTTAATTTTGATTTTACAGAGCGATCTCTATGTTAAAAGACAATTAAAGTATGAACTAGCCTAATTTAATTATTTGTAGGATTGTGAAGTCTAAGGGCTAAAATAAACCATTAATACACTGAAAACATTTATTTAGATATAGGAATAAATATTTGCCTAAAAAAATCAGAGAACTAAAAACTATGCTATTAAAAGCAGGTTGCATTTGCGAACAGGGTAAAGGAAGCCATACAAAATGGAGTCATGCTTCATTAAATTATAAAATAACAGTGTCGGGTAAAGATGGAAATGATGCTAAACGCTATCAAGAAAAAGATGTAAAAGATTTTCTTAAAGATATTAAGGAGGCTCAAAAATGAAATCGCGCTACAGCATTCTGATTCAATGGTCAGATGAAGACCAATGCTACATTGTTTCTTTACCTGAATTTGGCAATTATGCTCGAACTCACGGCGATACTTATGAGGAAGCATTAAAGAATGCACAAGAGGTTTTGGAATTATTAATTGAAGATGATAATCTTCCACAACCAAATATTTATGACAGCAAAGTTATTGCTAGTTAAAATATTGAATTGGTTGAATCTAGATATAACCGCTTTTAGCAGCACTTTGAAGAGGCGAACTATAAGTATTGCCATTAACATCAGCACCTTCTTAAGAAAATTCTTGGCATTACTTCGATAGATTTCCCATTAATCAGATTCAACTTAATTAAAATTTTTCGCAGAGGAGTTATTAAAGCTATTTCATCCCATGAAGAATATAGCTCAAACTTTCCCTTGAAATTAGTAAGAAGAATTATGTATGGCGATCGCATTATATCAGTTTTTTGCGATCGCTTAAAAACCCAAAATAATCTCAAAATTTACAATCCTTCTAAAGGAACTTGCAAAAATTTGGCTAATTCTGCTCCTTGATTTTCCAAGGTGGACAAAGCAATGGGTTCTCCCACTCTAGTCAAAGGAATATCTCGGCGTTTTTTGGCTCTTAAATACAGAACTCGCTTAGGATTGAGTCCATCTCTAATTTCCGCTCTGACCGATTGTATATCTTCTAGAGGGATATTTACTTCCACATTGCGATTTTTTCCTGGAAATCCTGAACGAGAAATAGTAGCTTTTCCAGTTGTTTTATCAAACTGGTTATAGCCTCCTCCCACATCCCAAAGAATCACCAGCCAGAGATAGATAGCCAACAGAGAACCAGCTACACCATAAAAGGTTAAAGCTACTCCCTGGGGGACAAATTGTAGATTGCTAGTATCAGAAACTAACAGAATATTGACTTTTAGATAGCTCGAAAGTCCTGATAATAAGAATCCGAGCCCTCCTATTGTCACCACAACTGCCCAAAAATAGTTACTCAGCCTGCGAGAACCTAAAACATCTTGTCTTAAAGTGTTAGTTTGATTTGTCATTCCTAAAGTTTACGTTTCTTAAAAATCTGTTAGAACTTAGATCCAATCAAAATCATTCTCTCATTTTGTCGATACTTATCACCATTCGTAGCAAATTCCTAAAGATTTATGAGAGACAGTGTGTAATTTTATTAAAAATTTGCTAATAATTATTAATGAGCTGGGGGCAAAGGCGAAAAGTTGATGATTTCTCTAAATCATCTATGAATCGCTTCTAACTCATGCTATTTTAAGAAACATTAACTTATTGTTTCATTGGAACAAGAAGGAATACGCAATCTATTTCAATCTTAGATAGCTTAGACCAGAGTAACCTGGTAAACTTTTATAAAACTTGACGGTGAGAGAGGCTCCCGGCTAGGGGGCATCTCTCACCGTCGTGACAGTTCATAACAATTGCCACTGTCAGAACCGTTCAATTAGATACTTTTACTAATAGTCGGTAAATTCGGAGCAAACATAAAAGCATCCATTTTGAGAAATCTTGCAGTTTGTTTAGTTTAAGCAAGAGGTTTAAAAACTATGACCATAGCAGTAGGACGCGCACCAGCGGAAAGAGGGTGGTTTGACGCTCTCGATGACTGGTTAAAACGCGATCGTTTTGTATTCGTTGGATGGTCGGGCATCCTATTATTTCCCTGTGCTTACTTAGCCATTGGTGGCTGGCTCACAGGAACATCCTTTGTCACATCTTGGTACACCCATGGTTTGGCAAGCTCTTACCTCGAAGGAGCTAACTTCCTAACCGTAGCGGTATCTTCCCCCGCAGACAGCATGGGACACTCCTTACTCTTCCTCTGGGGTCCCGAAGCGAACTGGAATTTCGCTCGTTGGTGTCAAATCGGTGGATTGTGGCCTTTTGTGGCTCTACATGGTGCATTTGCGCTGATTGGATTCATGCTGCGCCAGTTTGAAATTTCTCGTCTGGTGGGCATTCGTCCTTATAACGCTATTGCCTTTTCTGCTCCTATTGCAGTATTTGTAAGTGTATTCTTACTTTATCCCTTAGGACAGTCTAGCTGGTTCTTCGGACCTAGCTTAGGAGTAGCTGGAATCTTCCGCTTTATCCTGTTTGTACAAGGATTCCACAACTTTACCCTCAACCCCTTCCACATGATGGGAGTAGCAGGAGTACTAGGAGGAGCCTTACTTTGTGCGATTCACGGTGCTACAGTAGAAAACACACTGTTTGAAGATGGCGACGGAGCTAATACCTTCCGTGCCTTTGAACCAACTCAAGCAGAAGAAACCTACAGTATGGTAACTGCCAACCGTTTCTGGTCACAGATTTTCGGGATTGCTTTCTCCAACAAACGTTGGTTGCACTTCTTTATGCTGTTTGTACCGGTAACAGGGTTATGGATGGCATCAATTGGTATTATTGGAATTGCCTTAAACTTAAGGGCTTATGATTTCGTATCTCAAGAATTGAGAGCAGCAGAAGACCCAGAGTTTGAGACGTTCTACACTAAAAACATTCTGTTGAACGAAGGTCTCAGAGCTTGGATGGCTACTCAAGACCAACCCCACGAAAACTTTGAATTCCCAGAGGAGGTACTTCCCCGTGGTAACGCTCTCTAATCCTTCATTTGGAGGCGGACGTGACCAAGAATCCACAGGCTTTGCCTGGTGGGCTGGTAACGCTCGTTTAATTAATCTTTCTGGTAAACTACTGGGCGCACACGTCGCTCACGCTGGTTTAATCGTATTCTGGACTGGTGCGATGACTATTTTTGAAGTCTCTCACTATGTTCCTGAAAAGCCCATGTATGAACAGGGTATGATCCTAATTCCTCACCTAGCTACCCTAGGTTGGGGTGTGGGACCTGGTGGAGAAGTTATTAGTACTTACCCCTACTTTGTCGTTGGTGTACTACACCTTATTTCTTCTGCTGTTCTAGGATTAGGTGGTATTTATCATGCCATTCGTGGACCAGAAACTCTAGAAGAATATTCTGACTTCTTTAGTCAAGATTGGAAAGATAAAAACCAAATGACTAATATCATTGGTTATCATCTAATTCTTCTTGGATTAGGTGCATTCCTTCTTGTCTTTAAAGCCATGTTCTTTGGTGGAGTATATGATACCTGGGCTCCTGGTGGTGGAGATGTTCGATTAATTACGAACCCCACTCTTAACCCTGCTGTTATCTTCGGTTATTTAACTTCTGCGCCTTTTGGTGGAGAAGGTTGGATTATCGGTGTGGACAACATGGAAGACATCATCGGTGGTCATATTTGGATTGGTTTAATCTGTATTTCAGGTGGTGTATGGCACATTCTCACCAAGCCTTTTGCTTGGGCAAGACGTGCTTTGATCTGGAATGGTGAAGCTTATCTTTCCTACAGTATCGGTGCTGTTTCTTTGATGTCCTTTGTTGCATCTTGCTACATTTGGTTTAACAATACAGCTTACCCCAGTGAGTTCTATGGTCCGACAAATGCTGAAGCATCTCAAGCACAAGCATTTACTTTCTTAGCTCGTGACCAACAAATGGGTGCTAACATCGGCTCTGCTCAAGGTCCTACTGGTCTTGGTAAATATTTGATGCGCTCTCCTACTGGTGAAATTATCCTCGGTGGTGAAACTATGCGTTTCTGGGATTTCCGTGGTCCTTGGTTAGAGCCTATGCGCGGTCCCAACGGAATTGACCTGGATAAAATCAGAAATGACATTCAGCCTTGGCAATTACGTCGTGCTGCTGAGTACATGACTCATGCTCCTAACGCTTCTATTAATGCGGTAGGTGGTATCATCACTGAGTCTAACTCCTTCAACTTCGTTAATATTCGTCAGTGGTTGGCTGCATTCCAATTCGTTATGGCGTTCTTCTTCCTCGTTGGTCATCTGTGGCACGCTGGACGCGCTCGCGCTGCTGCTGGTGGTTTCGAGAAAGGAATTGAACGTGAAACTGAACCCGCACTAGCTATGCCTGATTTGGACTAATTAATTGTTTTAGTTAGTTAAATCAAGTTTAGTAATTTTAAAAAGCTCCTGTCATTTGATGGGAGCTTATTTTTTTCTAGGGTGGCAAAATTGACTGGAGAAGTTTTTTATGTTGCTTAAAAAGGCTTAAACACGTAGATATAATTTTCGAGCGATAACGAATTCACAATATCACTATTAAACATTCAAGAAATGTTACGCAGTTAATTAACAACAGTTAAGTTGACAGCAATTGCACATAAAAGTCAAATTATTTTTTTATTGATTATGCGATCTCGCTTTGGTAGAAACCACACTTTCTTCAATCGGTTTCAATAACTGTGGAATTACTAACGTATCGGGAGTAACCTCAATCCAAACTACGGCACCGCAGGGTAAAGGATTCTTTGGTTGATACACTATTCGGCATTCACCTTTAATTTCTGCTAGATGACAGTATGTTTTATAACTACCTTGTCTGATGGTAATTACTGGCTGGTTAGCTTTCTTGTTACGGTTGCGATCTATTTGAGGTTTATTAATATGGACAATAGTAGGCTTCTGACAAGGTCTAGTTCTCCAAGTGCCTCTAAGACCTCGATTTCGCGCTTGAACTTTTGGCATTCCTTTAAATAACGGTATTCTCCAGACTCCACATTTTTTTGCTGCTCCTTTAATTCGATTCTGTTGAAGCAATACTTTAACTCTAGAGACAGAAATATTTAACAAAAACGCAGCTTCAGTTGTTCCTACTATTTGATTCATTGACCCAACTTGTAATATATCGCTATATTACACTATGTCATTAAGTTAAGAGTTGAGAATAATCTATTGTTTTAATCGATATAGCAAAATTAATGAAGCTTATTGTGATCAGAGCAAGCTGCCACTTCGTGATCGGCGAAACTGGTACTACATGATCACAAGAACTCTCAAAAATTATTTGACTTTCATGTGCGATCCGACTCTGGCACTGCGCGATCGCTACACAATTTATTTGATGGGAACTTTTTGTGTATTGATAACTCGCCCTAATTCACCCCAGTTAAGTTTTTATTATTTTCTTTCCCAAAATATAAGGAAGAAGTTTAGCAATATTCCTTGCATCGTCAATACCACGATGATGAGTTCCTTCTAATTTGATTTTTGCTAATTCCAAAGCTTGCGCCATTCCGTAACGTTGTTTGAGTTTCTGATTACTAGAAAATAATTGTTTGAGATTAATATGCTGGCTCCCTATAGGATAAGGTACTTGATGAAAATTACTATCCTGTTGAAACTGTTTATAGTCGTAATTTCCCCAAGAACCAAATATGAAATTAGGATATTGATATAGCCAGCCTTTAAAATTTTCTATTGCCTCTCGATAGGTTGGTGCTTTATTTACTTGTTCTTGAGTAATAGAAGTTAATTTAGTACAAAAGTTTGTGAGAAGTGGATGTCGAACAGGCTTAATAAAAGCTTGAAATTCACTAACAATATCTAGATTCTTTGCTTCTACCATTACTGCGCCAATCTCGATAATTTCCATTTCTTGTCGAGGCACTTCTTTTGTGTCGCTACAAGTAGCTTCAAGATCTAGAACTAAAAAGTATTGGTAAGATTCGAGATTAATTTGACTCATGGATTTTCTAACTATTTTTAATTGCTTTAAATCTGAGACGAACATAATCAGCAACCCAACCTTCAGATTTTGAATATATTAAAGGATATAATCTGCTTTCTGCTTCTTTAAGAAATTTTTGTTGTTGTTCTTTAGTTAAATTATTAGTAATCCCATTAGCAAAAATTCTCAGCCATTGAATAACATCATTTTTAAGAGGAGTTGGTCTGGGAATTAGTTCTATGTACTCAACGGTAAAACCTGTTTCGGTTAAAATTTCCGAATATTCTGCAACTGAGGGAAAATACCAGGGATTTTTAAAATCTCCAAATTCAGGAAAGTCTTGAAAAATGTCTGATATCACAGTTACTAAATGTTTAATATTTCCTTCTCCCCCAAATTCCCCTATAAATCTACCTTGCGGTTTTAAAGCCTTGTAGACTCCAGCTACTACTTGATTCTTATTGACCATCCAATGCAAGGCAGCATTACTAAAGACAGCATCAAATTCTTCCTTGAATTTTAAACTGTCACCACTTAAAACTTCTGTGTTTAAACCTAGTTTTTGAGCTGCATTAACCATCTCAGCGCTGGAGTCAACACCAATAACTTCACATCCATAATTTTTAATTTCTAGAGTTAATTTTCCATCTCCACAACCGAGATCCAAAATTTTTTCTTGCTTCTGAGGTGCTAAAAGTTGCAGTAATGGAGTTCCTAATTGGGGAACAAAAGAAGCACTTTCTTGATACTGTTGGACATCCCAACTTTGACTACTCATATTTTTTTATATTATTAAGTACTTACACACAATAAATTACACAGGTGCCCTAAAGGATTCGCGACACGTCCTAAAGGATACCGCTCCGCATAAAGTTAGTCCTTTAGGGCTCCGCGTCAGGTAGGGAATAGGGAATAGGGAATAGAAAAGAAATACAGTTATTTTTAGTTAATATCAAAATGTGTAAATAATTTTATTTAGGTACTTAGTTAATAAAATTCAGCAACTACTTCAATTTTCCCAACAATGTTGTTGTTAAAAATTTCTAATTCTTCTGCTGGTATCCAATATTCCTGACAAATCTGAATGACTCTATTTTGTATTTGTGACATTTTTCTTGTTTAAAATATTAGCAATAATCAATAATTTTTTTAATTTTCTCTTGCCCAAAATATCATAGTATATTATTATTACTCTGTTAAAAAATCTCAACTATTATAATGTCCTTATCCCAAGCAATTCCTGTAGATAAAATCTGTTACAACGAAAAAGGACTGGTTCCAGCGATCGCACAAGACTATTTAGATGGTACAGTGTTGATGATGGCTTGGATGAACCGAGAATCTCTCCAAAAAACCCTGGAAACCGCTGAAGCTTGGTATTGGAGTCGCTCTAGACAAGAATTGTGGCACAAAGGAGCCACATCAGGGCATATTCAGAAAGTACAAAGTATTCGTTACGATTGTGATAGTGATGCTTTGCTACTGACTATCCAACAAGTAGGTGATATAGCTTGTCATACAGGGGAAAGAAGTTGCTTTCATCAAGTAGAAAATAAAAAAGATACTCCTCCAGCAGATATGTTATCAGAAGTTTTCAAGGTAATTTGCGATCGCAAGCAAAATCCTATTGAAGGCTCTTATACTGGTCAGCTTTTTGAGCAAGGAGACAATAAAATTCTCAAAAAAATTGGCGAAGAATCAGCGGAAGTAGTTATGGCTTGTAAAGATGACGAGCCAGATGAAATTGCCTCAGAAGTAGCAGATTTGTTTTATCACACCTTAGTGGCTTTAGCTCATCATAATGTTGATCTTCGTGATGTTTATCGTAAGTTAGCTCAAAGGAGAAAGTAATTCTTTATGATTAATCAACAATCCATTCAGAAGTTCTTTCACCCAAATCTAGGGGAATACTAACAGCTTTACCCAAACGAGGTTTTTCGCGAGTTCGAGAGATAAAGTTTTTGAGTTGTTCTACTCCTCCCCAAGCATTGAGATAATTAGCTACTGCCTCCAAGTGTTCAAGATATTCTGTTTCTGATAAAGGAAAAGAAGCTTGTTCTAGATAACGCCACATAATTTGAACATAAATCTTACCTTTGACTTTTCGTAGCTGAATATCAAACGAATAGCCCCATTTTTTCCGTAAAATGTCTTGTAAGTCTTTTCCTGTCATAGTCAGTAAATGTAAAAATCATACCCCTAAGAGTTGGAAAACCGAAATTTTGCCTCAAAGAAAAAGACACAAGCTTGGGTGTACTACTTTACTCAAGGGGTGCAACTGAATTGTACCAAAGGTCTATCTGAAGATAATTTTTAAACACAATGTCTACAATATTAAGCGTTTCAGTCGTTGTATAATGATTACGATAGTTGTTAATCTTTATTAAAGACAAAAAACTTTGCAACCGTGCTAAAGACTAATTGGTCAAGATTGAACCTGGTATTTGCTAGAGCTTTTAGGCTTATAGTCTGGGTTTGATTTCTTTACCATATTATGAGTTATAAAAGAGCCTGAGCGTAGGCTTTAAGGCTCATTCTCGCGCGAGCAGAAAGACCTTATAGCTCATAGCCAATCGCAAAGGATTTTAACTATTTAGCAGTTAGGGCATAGTATATTGCCTTGTCTTACCTTAGTTTACAAAAATATACAATCGACTTTAGTTATGACTCAAATTTCAAGCTCTTCTGATGTCCCAGATTTAGGGCGCAGACAATTCATGAACTTGCTCACCTTTGGCACAATTACAGGGGTGGCTTTAGGGGCTTTATATCCAGTAGTAAAATACTTTATTCCTCCTGCTAGCGGTGGTGCTGGCGGTGGTGTCACAGCTAAAGATGCTCTAGGAGATGACATTATTGTTAGCGAGTATTTAACAGACCATCCCGCTGGAGATCGCAGTTTGGCTCAAGGACTCAAAGGCGATCCTACCTATGTAGTAGTAAAAGGTGATGGAGAAATTGCCAACTACGGTATCAATGCAGTCTGTACTCACCTAGGTTGTGTTGTTCCCTGGAATGCCAGTGAAAATAAATTTATGTGTCCTTGTCATGGCTCTCAATACAACGACGAAGGTAAAGTAGTCAGAGGACCAGCACCCCTTTCCTTAGCTTTGGCTCATGCAGATGTGACCGAAGATGACAAGCTAGTATTTAGCACTTGGACAGAAACTGATTTCCGTACTGGAGATAAACCTTGGTGGGCTTAACTGCCATATTCCAGTTGCTCGTAATAATTTGTAATTTGAACATTGTTGACAAAAGAGATGAAAATACCTGCACCATTGGCAGTAGGGCGTTTTGTAAGAGAAACTGTAACTAAAACAGTTATTATTGCGATCGCAACCTGTGCTATATTTTTAGCTAGTGACCTAGCTTTACCCCAAGCTGCTTCAGCTTACCCCTTTTGGGCGCAGCAAACTGCTCCTGAAACCCCTAGAGAAGCTACAGGCAGAATTGTCTGCGCTAACTGTCACTTAGCACAAAAACCCTCCGAAATTGAAATTCCTCAAGCTGTCTTACCAGACAGCGTTTTTGAGGCTGTAGTAAAAATTCCCTACGATTTAGAAAGCCAGCAAGTCTTAGGAGATGGCTCTAAAGGCGGTTTAAACGTTGGTGCAGTGCTAATGCTACCTGAAGGCTTTACCATTGCGCCTGAAGAACGCATTCCTGAAGAAATGAAGGAGAAAATCGGCGGACTTTTCTACCAGAAATATCGAGAAGACCAAGATAACGTATATATCGTGGGTCCTTTACCTGGAGAGCAATATCAAGAAGTTGTCTTCCCTGTACTAGCTCCTAATCCTAAAACTGACAAAAATGTCAACTTTGGTAAATATCAAGTTCACTTAGGTGCCAACCGTGGACGAGGGCAAGTTTATCCCACAGGCGACCTCAGTAATAATAACCAATATAAAGCTTCTGTAGCTGGCACAATTGCCGATATCACTGCAACAGAAGCAGGTGGTTATGATGTAGCAATTAATACTGGTGAAGATACAGTAGTTGATACTATTCCCGCAGGTCCCGAATTAATCGTTAGCCAAGGACAAGAAATTGCTGCTGGTGACTTTTTAACCAATAACCCCAACGTAGGTGGTTTCGGTCAGAAAGACGCAGAAGTAGTATTACAAAGTCCTGCCCGTATCGGTGGTTTAATGGTCTTCATCGGTGGTATTATGCTTTGCCAGATTCTTTTGGTTGTGAAGAAAAAACAAGTAGAAAGAGTTCAAGCAGCGGAAATGGAATTCTAAGTTTTATAACTTTTATAACTATATTGAACGGGACTGTACCCGTTCTTTTTTTTATTGTTTTCCGAGGTTATCTGTCACTAATTTGGTTGCAATAGAAGACAAGATATTTAGAGATACAAAACCTTAAAAGCCTTGTGACTGGAACCATAATATTGCCACAAGAGGAAGCATAACTTTGCCACAATATAAGCTGAAATGAGAGTTTTTCGTTAAGTTTTTATATTAATTTTAGTTATAGAGGAAGCATAATATTATCGATCAGAGTTTATAGCTGTGATAACCGTAACTTTGATTGGATAGCTGACCGAGACTATTCAGCTAGTTTAAATTTACTAGGGTTAGCGGAACCCGATCTTATGCCTGTGGGGAAGCAAGAGCCGACTCTCTTTGATGAAGCAGGAACTACAAGTAAAAAACTATTGTCTAATATTGTTTAACTTTTAGAAAGCGGATGCAAGAACTAATAAATGTTGAAACCGTAGCACAAGCCAAAGTAATTCAAGAAAAACTCAGGCATCAGGTTATTACTAAAGATTGTTTCGGAAAAGTTAGCTATGTTGCTGGGGTAGATGTAGGTTTT
>JASJDB010000119.1 GCA_030065315.1 Xenococcaceae cyanobacterium MO_167.B52
AATCCTATCTTGTAGCGCAAACTATGGTAAAAAAGAAATTTCCCCAATATATCTAGCATTTTAATGAAAACTCCAAATTTAAAATCAATCGAATCAGTAACAGAATTGCCAAGTGAAGCAAAATCAGAATTAAAATCTACTGTAAAGTGGAGTTTTTGGACAGTATTTAGCTCGACATTTATCACCATATTTTTAGCAGAAATGGGAGATAAAACCCAATTAGTAACTTTATTAATGAGTGCTGAGTCTCAATCTCCTTGGGTGGTATTTCTGGGGGCAGCTATAGCTCTAATCAGCACCAGTTTATTGGGTGTTATGGTTGGTTATTGGCTATCTAAGAAGCTATCCCCCAAAACTCTTGATTTGACAGTAGCGATCTTATTATTATTTATTGCAGGTTGGCTTATTTCTGATGTTATTAGTTAGCTCCAGTTTTAATTAGCAAGTTTTAAATATCTACTAACCATTAACCATTAACTATTCCCCTTTACATTAAAATTATGGATTTACAACTTTTAGGTTTGAGCTTTGTTACTGTATTTTTAGCAGAAATTGGTGATAAAAGTCAGTTAGCTGCGATCGCGTTAGGAGGAAGTTCTAAATATCCTCGCGCTGTTTTTTTTGGTTCAACTGTTGCTTTAGTATTAGCTAGTTTTTTAGGAGTGATTGCAGGGGGTGGAGTTGCTCAATTTTTACCTGAAAAGTTACTTAAAGCGATCGCTGCTTTTGGCTTTTTATTAATGGCTTTAAAACTGGTTTGGATTACTGAATCAGATTAAACAGGGATTGATTACCCAATGAATTTTAGATTATTTTTCACTGTTTTGTTATCTAGCTTGGGATGTTCTAATCTGGTTTTAGCTCATCCTTTAGGCGATCCAGAATTTAATCAGTTAGAACAGTTATTAATCAATTACGATTTTGTAGTTCGCTATGAATTACCTCCCTATGAAAACAAGAGAGGATTAAAGCCCTATGGGCTATTACATACCAAGACTAAAACCATTTGGATTAATCCCGTAGTTTTTGATTTGGGCAATGCCAAAGCTACTTTAATTCACGAAGCAGTACACGCCAGTCAAACCTGCGCTGGAAATGGCTCAATTGCTTTAGTTGATTTAGAAATAGAACCACCTCAAATTACTCGCCCTTATTTTATGCGTTATCATCAGTATCGCCGAGAAATTGAAGCACAAGCTTATACAGTGCAAGCTCAACCAGACAGCCTAGCACTAGTTACTCAATTGTTGAATAAATATTGTTCAAAAGTACCTGAGCAGAATTAATTACAGATTCTTTTTTCTATTCCCTATTCCCTATTTCCTCTCTCTAATCTTACTAATTTCCCTAGCAAGTGCGATCGCAGCTTCCATACTGGTTGCATCAGCAACACCTTTCCCTGCAATATCAAAAGCCGTACCATGATCGGGGGAAGTACGAATAAAAGGTAAGCCGATAGTAGTATTAATAGCGCGATCAAATGCCATTAATTTTACGGGAATCAATCCTTGATCGTGATATAAAGCTAGATAAGCATCTGCACCATTGTTCATGGCAGGAATATTATTTTTGTTTGGCTTTAATTCCCCATACCAAGCTTGTCCAGGTTTAACCCACATGGTATCTGGAGGTAGTAGTCCGATTAATTCTGCTTGGGGATAGTTTTTTCGTGCTGTTTCTAGCCAGGAGAATAACCAGTCTATTTCTTCTGTTCCTAGTTGTCCTGCTTCACCACTGTGGGGATTTAAGCCGGAAATAACAATTTTAGGATTATTAATGCCAAAATCACCTTTTAGACACTCTATAAGTAAATCTAGCTTCAAATTCATCAACTCTGGACTGAGAGACTGGGGGACTTCAGATAGGGGAATATGGGTAGTAGCAAGTAAAGTGCGTAACATCCAGCCTGTATATGGCGATCGCGCAACAAATAACATACCATATCGATCGGTATTTGCTGCTTGCGCTAATACTTCAGTTTGTCCTGGATAATTATATCCTGCCTGTTTCCAGAGAGATTTAGCAATGGGTGCAGTGACAATACCCTGAAACTTGCCTTCTAAAGTAAGCGCGATCGCCTTTTCTAGATACTGAAAACTGGCTTTTCCTGTATCTCTGTTTCCTAATCCGAAGGTTAGATCATCATCGTAGGGGAGATCTAGAATGTTCAAACTATCAGGATTGGCAAGACTATCTTGACTGATACCTTGTTGCAGTAGGTGCTGATAAGTCAACTCTAGTATTGAGTGGCTTCCAATAACAGTAATCTCACAACTTTCAGTAAGAGAAAGATTAGCCAAAGCCTTTAAAACTACTTCTGTGCCAATTCCAGCAGGATCGCCAATGGTAACAGCAAGATGATTCATGAGTAATTTTTTCGTATGTATATAGAGGTTCGAACTACCTTGGCGCACTTTAACCGAGGAAACGTGCGAAAGTTTCTTCGGTATACTCAGGTCTCAGTGTTAACAAATCCTAATACTATATCTTAGTTTATTTGCAACTGGACTTCTTTATAAAACAAATGTTGTTTTTGGTGCATAATTTTAATTGTAGGTTACCTAAAAGCAGAGATTAGTCGCAGTTCACGAACTCTCCTACACAGTAAATGCTGGAAACGCTAGAACTGCTAACTCGCGGAGAGTTAATCATCGCTTGGAAAGTGAGTATCTGTAGCTTTCCGTAGATCAAAGATAAGCGGTGTAACCAAATTAAATATATTCCTTCGGGCGGAGGGAATGTAGCCTGGGTACAACTGAAGTTGTACGAGTGTTAGTGCCACCAAAGAGGTGAAGCAAAACCGCTGGATATGGTGTAAGACCAATCTCAAGCTTGCTTGTGAGAGGCAACTGTAAATGAAACAGGAAGCTCGTATGCGTTTACGCATACGAGTACGTCACATTATGTTATTAAGGAGCAATCAAAGACCAAGAAATTGCCTTAATTAATAAACTAAGTTTGAAATAACTCTGATTTCTAACTAAGAAACCACTCATAACCTGCTGCTAGTTTTTCCTTGGCATTTTTTTCCACAATATTTCCATGAGCCATAATTACTCGTTGAAAATTCCAGGCTAAGATACGAGAGATACTTTTACTAATTGCTTCTTTATCTCTTATAGCAATTTTTTCTAGTAAAGAAGGCTGAAGAGATTGATAACAGCCCAGTATTCTAGCTGCTAATTGAGTTATTAAAGGAAAGTTGCGATCAAAGTTAAAAGCACTATCGGTAAGAATTAAAGTTTGACTACTGGGATGAAAGAAAACTATTTCGTTTACCGTAGCAATTTTGGGAGGAATATACACTTGAAATCCTTTGAAGGGAATATATTCTACTTCACCATTAAAATCAATTTTATCTCGTTCAAAAGTTTGAGAAATTGTTATCTTTGGTTGTTTGCTTTCAATTCCTGGAGGAGCAATTAATTCTGCTTGAGGATAGATTTGTTGACAGTTTTCTAAATATAAATGATGAAAAAGATTCGGAGCAATTATATATTTAACTGTACCAAGACTATCTATTTGCTGTTTTAAATTAGCATCAATCTTTATAGGAGAAATCAGTAATAAAGAATTATCCGATCTCAAAATAACAGTCATTCTTGTACCTACTGGCAATCCTAAAAATTTTAGGGGTTGTTCCGCAACCCAGATACAATGCCCTACTTGCTTTAACATTGGTTATTATGGAGTTTTAATATTTATTTGGTTATCTTAGAGGTTTTCACTCAGCCTGTCTTTGCTATTCTTCCGAAAAATATGCAGATCTTCCAATAGATTTTGTGTAGAGCAAATTGATGGAAAATTAAAATTTTTTACCATGCAGTAATGACAAGTCTGTTATAACTACGAACCACTAACCCAGAACTACAAACTCACCTTCTTATAAATTCCGATAAGCTTTGGGAGTAATCTGAAAATGTTGGCGAAACAATCGAGTAAAATGACTTTGATTTTGAAATCCTACTTGATAACAAATTTGAATAATCGGTAAATGAGATCGCCGAAGTAATATTTTAGCTTGTTCCAGACGGCATTTGGTTACATACTGGTGAGGAGTTAATCCTGTAGATTTTTTAAATAAGCCAGCAAAATAATGAGGACTAATTTGCACCAAGTTAGCTAGTCTAGTTAATGTTAAATCTTGTTCTAAATTGACACGAATATACTCTATTACTTGTTCTAATTTATAAGGTGGTAATCCTTCTCTATATTCTTGGATTTGGAAGTTACGAGAGGCATAACGACGCATTAAATGTATAGAAAGTACTGTCGCCATAGAATCTGCATAAAGTTTACTATCAACTCCCCCCATTTCTAATTCTGTTTTTAAGGCTAATCCCATCTGTTCAATTAAAGGATCTCGCAGTTTGAAATGGGAAATTAACTTAATCTTTGATGGTACTGTTACACCCGCAGCATTAATAAGAGTATCTGGAGATAAAAAGATTTCTAGCAAAGGGGTTGGGCGATCTATTCTAAACCTGGGAAAAAGCTCACCAGCAGGAAAAATTACTATATCCCCTGCACTATATTGTTCTTGATGCCATTTCCCATCTAGCTTATATTTTCCCTGACAATCTCCCAAACAGATAACTAAAGCATGATCGGAAGATACACTCTCTGGCATTTCTCCCGCAGGTTCTATTTCATAGATTAAATTAAGATTATCCCATCCCGCTTGTTCGCTAGATAATAGATGGGTTTGTTCGATCTTTTCTCCTTGCAAATCAGTAGGAAATGGATACTTTTCTGACACGGATTTATCTCGAAGAATTAAGTCGTCTATGGTATGTTATCACGTTTGATCAAAATATTTTTTTAAGGCGATCACCACTGTCTATCGATTCCTGTAGGTAAATCAACTTTCTTCCATTAAAAAGCTCAAAGAGCGATAGGATCACTCCTTCGTCGCGATCGCGATTTGGGACATATTTGGTTACGGAAACTGATTACTCAGCTATGTCCCAAGCAATATTATTTCTCCATCATTTCCATAATGATAGTATTTTTTTCTAATCTCTTAATAAAGCTCGAAAACCTGCCTGTTCAAAATGTTTATCATAGGCAAAGGCTTCATAAATGCTCATTTCTTCCATAATTTTAAAAGATACACAGTCTGTTAAACTCCAATTTTTATCCAGACGATTTTCATACAATTCAAATCCTTGCTGAAACTGATCATCAGTTTGAGGCATAACTGTGATGTTTGGGTTGTGATTTATTTCATTGATTAATTCTGTAGCAACTTGACGCAGATGATCGCCACGTTTAGAAAAATCATTGAGAACTTCTGTTAAAACCATCTGGCTAGTTACGATATGGACTGGATTGAGAGATTTTGATAATTCTTTTGCTTTCTCATGTAATTCATCGTGGGGATTAAGAAGCGCAACCCAATAACCTGTATCTGCAAAAACTGTTCTCACTCACCATCCTCAGTTGCAGTTTCAGTTTGATATTTATCGAAGTTTTTAGCTAGATCCGCCGGTACTTTTGCCCATTCCGAATCTGGTATTTGTGCGCTAATTTCTGCTGCGATTTCCCAGATAGGGCGAGCTTTAGGATCGTATTTGAAGTCGAGGCACGCCGAGGTTTCCTCGGTATGTGCAATCGACTTGTTGAAGTTATTATCCATTTGCTTGTCCCTATTTTTTTCTATTGTATCCTGACTAGTTTTCCCTTTTTTGATCAGATTTTCTAGTTGAATAATGGCTTCTTGTTCTTTTCGCCAAGCTTCATCTCGTAGTTGATTGGCTTTGAGAACGCGATCTCCAATTTCATTGATGATCGTTGTATCTGGAAGAGGAATAGGTACAGAGGAAAACATTCCTAAATCAACTTCTAGAATTACCGAACCATAAGAGCATCTGGTTATTAAATGATTGCCATAATCTGATGCTAACCAAGCATAAAGATAACCAGGATTCATGTCTGATGCTGCAATAAATCTAGTTGCGTGTTGATTAGCTGTCCAATTTACCATATAAGCAGGAATAATTTGTACTCGTCCAATCGTTCCAGAACAAGTTACACAAATCATATTGGTTTCTAATTGGATTTCTGGTAAGTCTTTGGTATGTGCGCCTTTAGCTAATTTTTTAATACCAATAGGAGCAATTTGAAATAGCTGTTTACTACTCAGCATGGGAATACCACCATGTTTCACATATACCCGCTTACGGAACTTGGTGATTGCCCTAATTTCTTGGGTTATTCTTTCGTTACCGACAGTAGTTATTTCAATAGGTAATTGCTGTAGCTGTTGTTCTGCTAGTAAAGCGAGAGGGTTATGATAGCTGGCTTCTAATCTTCCTGCTAGTTGGGAAGCTTTGACTATAGTACGAGTATGACCTTCCTTATCGGATTGTAATGTGTTGAGATAGGGTAAATTTAATCTTTCGTGTAATAGTTTATCTGCTTCGTCTAATAGCTGATTCGCTTCATCTCTATGTTTTCCCGCTTCGCACATCAATCTACCTATAGCAATTTTGCGAATTGCAGGTAAATCGGGAATTAAAACTCGTTCTAAATGCTCTGGTTCGATGTGAACTACTACAGAACCATAAGTTGCTTTACTTAGCTGTAAACGTCCATAGCGACTGCGAAGAAAAGCAGTAATATATCCTGCGGTGTCTGCATCTTCACTACGAAGGCGAATAGCGTGTTCAGAAAGTATTTTACCTGCTAGTATTTTAGTGGCTAATCCAATATTTCCAATTGTTCCCGAACGTGAAATTAAAACATCCCACATCTTGATCGTAAACTTTTCAGGATTTGCAGTTAATTTTCTACTTAAATACCTTCCCGCTTCGGGTTTTAAGCTAATAATTTCCGAACTAGAAATAAAAGGAATTCCTTTATCTGGACTGACATAAATTCTTTTTAAACGGAAAGGTTTGTTCGGTTTTTGACATAAACCATCTTCACCACAAAGAGCAATCAAATCCAAACCACTAGCTTTTAATTCAGCGATCGCATTTCTAGCTTCACTATTAAAATTAGAGGCTTCTAGACGCACTCCCGCAGCAAAAACTTCACTAAGACGAACAGTAGTAGAAAGTTTTTCTTCTTCTAAGAGTTCAGGGATAAATTGTAAATCGTTTCTTTCTACTGGTTCTACCATCCTAATACCGCCTGTTGTTTCCAATCGAGAAATTCTTGTGCTACTTGCGAGGTGTCATCATCAACCATTTTTTGACGGGGTAATGGACGTACTGTAGCATCTGCTGTTGCTGTTCTCTCTGGCAAAGATACCGTTTCGACCGCTGGATAGAGTATTTCTTCACCATCTTGATTGCGTTTGTATAAAGTATTACCTCTCTTATCATGACCGATCGCGTTTACTTGAGCCATAAAGATTTCATAGTCTAAAATTTGACCTTGAATTGCTTCTTGATTCATCTCAGTCTCGGTTTTCTTTTGCATTAATAAGACAGAGGTTTGCGTGCCGTTGCGGGGTTGAAAAGTATCGGGATGAAGATCGACAGAAGCAACTATACGACAGTGAGTTAACATCCAATAACGAACATAAAGTAATCCTGGTGCGCCAAGGATAGCATCAGGTAGAACAATAGCCATTCTTCCTCCAGGTTTAAGAAATTGCCAACAACGTTCAATAAATAAAATTTCTGGTGGTGCGGAGGTTTGTAATTGTTCTGTTTGCTCCCAACCAGTTTCAGTTTTTTGCCATACGTGACCGAGTTTATATTGACTCAAGGTTTCTCGATCTTTAATTGGTAATTTTGAACCAAAAGGAGGGTTAGAAGCGATCGCATCAAAATGAGCTAAATCTTTGGCGTTACGTAATTCTTCAGCATTGATATTTAGTGCTTTAGCAAGTTGCTTACGAAAAGTATTTGTCCATTGATGAGGGTGTAGTAAACTATCCTGTCTCAAGATATTTCCCGCACCGTCGTTGTTCATCACCATATTCATTTTGGTGGCTTTAACCAGATCGGGATTAATATCAATACCAAAGAAACAATTACCCGCTACCTCAGAGATGCGATCTCTTAGTGCTGCCTGAATTCCCGCTGTAGAATGACTAGAAGTTCCCGTTGCTGTTGCTAGTTTCTCAATGACCTCATTCATCGCAATTACTAGAAATCCGCCAGTACCGCAGGAAGGATCGAGAATTTTTTCATCTACCTTAAGATCGAGCATTCTAATTGCCATGCGCTGAACGTTACGAGGGGTAAAAAACTCACCGCGATCACCTCTTAAATTAGCACCAACTAATTCTTCGTAAGCTTTACCTTTAACATCAATATGAGTATCAAGAAAACTATATCTTTGTAATTCACCTACCACATAAGCCAGTGATCGAGGTTGTAGTTTAATAGTGTCGTTTGGTTCAAATATGGTCGGATAACGTTTTTTAACCGAATCAAAAATTTTGCCAATTCGTTTAGCGACCGTCAATCTACCGTCGTTACTAGCTTTTTCGTTGGCTGCTGCATAAAATTCTAAAGGATTGGGAATATTACGTTCGTCGTGGATTTTGCAAAAGATAACTTTCAACAATTCAAAGAAAGCTGGTTGCTTTTGCATCCCATCGGTGACATAGATGTGGTTGTGGCAAATTTTAAAAGAAAACAAGAGATTATCATCCGTAGCGTGTTTTAATAATTCTCTTCTGGGTCGGTCAATTTCTTCAATATCACCATCTTTTGAAGGAATATCATTCGGTTCTGACCAAACAGCCTTACCTTTTGTTCTCAGTAGCCGATAAACAGCTTTATACTTACCATTTGTCCAGATTCCCCATTCAGCATTAGGACAAGCAGCCATATAAGATTTTAATTGCTCGACCCCATCCTTCCTATTTGATGGCTCGACCGAATCTTTTTTGCACTCAATAATAATCCAAGCATTATCCTGTAAATGTTCTTCTCCCTCTGGAAAAATAACCAAATCTGCTCGATGGCGTTTACTACCGAGTTTGACCGTAAATTCAACCGCGATTTGTTCAGGGGAATAACCCAACTCTAAAACTAAGCGACGTTCTATATTCTGCCTGACATATTCTTCTGGTGTATCCTTGCGAAACTTTCTATCTATAAAATCACAAATCTTTCCGTCTGGTATCGTTGCTAGTAATTCAGGCATTGTTTGTCAAATTAAAAGAATAAACAAATCGCTGATTAATGTTTTATCAGTAAATTTGATATATTTGCGAGTTCATTTCTTTAATTTTTACTAAACTAATCATTTGATTACGCGATTTCAGGTAAAGATGATGTGGCAAATTCCCAGACGACAAAATGCAGCAAAAACTTTGTGGCGATCACTTATTAGCATAAACTCCTGTTACTGACTCCACCAAAAACATTACTTGATTGATGCCCAGGAGAGTAACAAGACTTGTAGGTAAAGTCATTGAAATAGAGCCATCAAAAGCTTTAATTGAAGTAGAAGGCTGCGAACCAGTTCATATCATTAAAGAAGTTGCATATACTCAAGAAATATAATCCATACCTAAGTTATGATTAGGGAATAGATAAATTAACTACAATAGAAAAAGTAGCTATAGCTAATACGATTAAGAAACCAACTGCTTGTAATTTAGAAATATAATAGACATTTTTCTCAAGTTTTTTGAGACGGTGATCTACGCTATCAACCCTGAACTCTATATTGGGGCTATTATCTACTAAAAATGCTTTATGTCTATCTAAACTTCTCTCTACTTCTTTAACAATTTTTTGTTCTAGATCGATTTTAATTGTCGAAAACTGATGATCAATTTTTTCCAGTGTTTTCGATTGAACTTTAAGTTTTTCTTGTAATTGGGATACTTCATCCGCATCAGATTCTAATTTCAGAATCTTGTGGAGATATTTTTCGACTAACTCCAATCCCAAGTGAAAATATCCCCGATTGACTTGAAAAATAGCATTAATCAATTCGTCAGCACTAGCAGTCTTAAGCAGATAGCCTTTTGCTCCATTTTGTAAAGCTTGATTCAAGTGGTAATCGTTATCATTAACGGTAAGAATTAAGACTTTGGTTGTTACAAATCGATCTGCTATGATTTTGGTGGCAGTTAAACCCTCCATAGTCGGCATTTCTAAATCCATCAACACTACATCTGGTTGCAAGACTGATATTTGGTCTATTGCTTCTTGTCCATTAACAGCAAATCCTACTACTCTTATGTTAGATTCTCCTTCCAGATAGGATCCTAAAATGTTACGGACAGTATTTTGATCGTCAACAATCAGAACATCGATCATAATTACCAAGATAAATGTGAGGTATCAAGATTTAGAAAAGATTCGGGGTTGCGTTTATCGATGCTTTACCCGTTATTTTTGCTTCATATTCTTATGGTATAGTACTTTCTCAGTGTTTATACGGATAATTTACATTGCATTTAAGGATATCATAGTTTTTTTATCAGTATTTTCCCTGAAAAGTTAGAGATTTTTTACAATTAACGTCATATCAGTTTTTCTCCCACTGTAATTCGCATTCCGTTGACAAAATCCCATCCTGACTGAGTGCGTTTACCACTGAGTTGTACTTCTGTAAGTAATAACTTGCCTTCTCCTGCTTCGACAACTGCACCTAGATTCTTAATAATGTAAACTATTTCTCCATACTCTCCTGTTTTATTCAATAACTCTGACCACTGAGTTTCTGTTATGGAGAGATGTTGTGCTTGATTGGTTGTATTTGCTAATAGTTCTGGTATTAGAGGTATAGTCGCCTTGATTTTGAGTTGTTTTCCTCGAAATGAGGTGTAACAGTTAGGATAAAACCCTCGAATCTGGTTATGAATTGCAGTGCTATGTTTAATCCAGTCTATAAGGTAGTCGGTTTTATCAATCAAACGAGCATAGGTAGCTTGAGAATCTTCTTGAGGAATAGGAGTAATATTTCCTGCTGCTAGTTTTTGTAGGGTTTCAATGAGTAGGTTGGCTCCTTGACTGGACAATTTGATAGCAATGTCTAGAGCATTATCTAGTAAATCTATCTCTGTTTCAGTTTTAAGGAGCATATCTCCTGTATCTAAGCCCTCATCCATTAACATGGTCGTAATTCCAGTTTTGCGATCGCCATTATAAATACTCCATTGAATCGGTGCAGCACCCCGATACTGGGGTAAGATTGACCCATGAACATTAATACAGCCTAGTTTTGGCATCTGGAGAATTTCTGAAGAAAGGATTTGTCCATAAGCTACTACGACAAAAGCATCAGCTTGAGTTTCGCGCAGAGAGTTTAAGGTTTCTTGGCTTTTTTTAACTCTTTTAGGTTGCCAAACCTTAATATTATGTTCTAGAGCGATTTTTTTCACTGGAGAAGGAATAGTTTGATTACCTCTACCTCTTCTCTTATCTGGTTGGGTAACAACAGCTACTACGTCAAAATCTGGATGTTCAATCAGTGATTGTAAAGTAGAAACAGCAAATTGAGGTGTACCAAAGAAAACAATTTTCATCTGTTAATAGTAATTTGATCAACAATGATAAATGATAAGTCTTTAATGAAAAATGGTGAAACTTGGCGTTGTGTATCTGGTTGTGGTGCTTGCTGTAACCTGACTCCCACAGATCGCCCAGATTTAGAAGAATATTTGTCTTCTGAGGAAATGGAACTATATCTCAGTATGGTAGGAGAGGGAGGATGGTGTATTAATTTTGATCATGAAACTCGAAAATGCTTAATTTACGAGCAACGTCCCCGTTTTTGTCGAGTTAAACCCGATACTTTTCAAGAAATGTATGATATTGAGCCACAAGATTTTAATGAATTTGCAATTGATTGTTGTCGGCAACAAATTGAAGGGGTGTATGGAAAAGATAGTCAAGAGATGCTCCAATATAATACGGAAATTCAAAGCAGTAACTAGTTTTGAGAATGAATCGAATCGCCGTATTTTTTTGAAATATCTTTCTACAGTTACTAATAGTGCCATTCTCATTTATCATTTAGCCATTAACAATTCATCATTAATAATTTGAAATCTCGCTCTAGTTACTGGTTACTTCTTCCTTATCTTCGCCCTCAAACTGCTACTATCTCCTTGGCTTTGGGCTGTACTATCGTTTTTACCGTATTCTGGCCCATCCTAGCATGGCTGGCTGGACGCATGGCGAACTATATCGGGCAAGGTGATGTTCAAAGTATCGCTCAACTTGCGATCGCAACAGTAGTAGTTTTTTTACTTCGAGGTGCAGTACAGTATGGGCAAGATACTCTCATGGCAAAAGCAGCTTTAAATATTGCTTTAAAGTTAAGAAAAGAAGTTTATAGCCATCTACAAAAACTAAGCTTAAATTACTTTCAATCTGCTAAAACTGGAGATTTAACTTATCGTTTAACGGAGGATATTGATCGTATTGGGGAAGCAGTTAATAAATTTTTTCATCAATTTGTTCCTTGTATTCTCCAGTTAATTGTGGTCTTAGGGTATATGTTTTATCTCAATTGGCAATTAACATCTGCTACATTAATAATTGCTCCAGTAATGGCAATTATCATCGGAACTTTTGGGGAGCAATTATTGAGGTTTTCCCGTCGTAGTCAAAACCGCATTTCTAATTTATCGGCTCTCTTAACAGAAGTATTTAGTGGCATCAGATTAGTGCAAGCTTTTGCAGCAGAAGACTATACTCTACAGCGTTTTACTCTAGAAGCAGAAGATAATAAACAAGCCAAGTATCTCACAGAGAAAGTTAAAGCTTTGCAATTTGTAGTGGTGGGATTTTTAGAAGCAACGAGTGTAGTGTTTCTATTTTTTTTAGGAGCTTGGCAAATTAATCAAGATAATTTAACAGGAAGTCAATTTGTGAGCTATGTAGCAGCCGTAGCTTTATTAATTGATCCTATTTCTCTTACTACTAGCAATTATAATGAATTTAAACAAGGACAAGCTTCTGTTGATCGCATTTTTGAATTATTAGAAATTAAACCGACAATAGTTGAATCAAAAGACGCTATTGAACTACCAAAAATTACAGGGAAAGTAGAATATAAAGAAGTAATTTTTAGTTACAACCCAGAGCAAATAGTACTAAATAATATTAACTTATTGGCTTATCCTGGAGAAACCATCGCTTTGGTAGGAATGTCGGGTGCAGGAAAATCTACTTTAATTAATTTGCTATCCCGATTTTATGATTGCAATCGCGGTAATATTTATCTCGATGGTATAGATATCAATCAAGTTACTCTCAAAAGCTTACGCCAACAAATTGGCATAGTACCTCAAGAAACAGTATTATTTTCTGGCACCATTGCGGAAAATATTGCCTTCGGAAAAACTGAATTTGAACTAGAAGAAATAGAAAATGCAGCTAAGATTGCTAACGCCCATCAATTCATTACTGAACTATCTCAAGGCTACTATACTTATGTGGGAGAAAGAGGGGTAAACTTATCAGGTGGACAAAGACAAAGAATCGCGATCGCAAGAGCCATTTTAGCTAATCCTCGTATCCTGATTTTAGATGAAGCAACTTCGGCTTTAGACTCAGAATCAGAAGCTTTAGTACAAGAAGCCATGATGCGAATTATGGAAAATCGTACTGTATTTGTTATTGCTCATAGATTAGGAACAGTAAAGAATGCCGATAAAATATTAGTATTAGAAAAAGGCAAAATAATTGAGTCTGGAACACACCAAGAATTATTAACCTTAAACAGTCGTTATGCTAGTTTCTATTCTCAGCAATTGTAATTTGTAGTAGTAGGGTGGGCAATGCCCACCCTACAATTGTTTTACTTTGTCATCAAAAAGCATCTATTTTTTTCTTTCTTCACAAGTTCTTCAAGATAATTATATATAAGTAATTAACTACCAATTATTAGATTGACTTATTTTTCTTAATGCTTTTTTGATCTGATTACGAAATCAAGGAGTAACTTTATGGAGAGTCAAAAGCAGTCTCAAAGAGATTCGCAAAGTACCTCAACTTCCCCAAGACCGCCTACTAAAATTGTCATTATGGGAGCAGCAGGTCGGGATTTTCATAATTTTAATCAGGTATATCGCCATGATCCAGAGGTTGAAGTAATAGCATTTACAGCAGCACAAATTTCAGGCATTGCTAATCGCTGTTATCCACCTAGTCTGGCAGGTTCTCTTTATCCCCAAGGTATTCCGATTGTTGATGAGACAGAATTAGAATCTCTTTGTCGTCGAGAAGAGATAGATTGTGTAGTGTTTGCCTATAGTGATTTAACTCATGGTGAAGTCATGCACTTGGCATCGCGGGCAATGGTAGCAGGGGCAGATTTTTTATTTTTGGGTGCAGAAAGAACTATGCTGTCAGCCAAAGTACCTGTAATTGCTGTTTCTGCGGTTAGAACTGGTTGCGGTAAGTCTCAAACTACCCGTTGGCTCTCTACACTTCTGCGACAAAAAGGCTTAAAGGTAGCAGTTATCCGTCACCCTATGCCCTATGGGGATTTAGAAAAACAAATAGTGCAAAGGTTTTCCACGAAAGCTGATTTAGATATAGCTGAATGTACTATCGAGGAACGGGAAGAATACGAACCCCATATAGATATTGGCAACGTAGTTTATGCGGGAGTTGATTATGGAGTAATTGTTGAAAAAGCTGAACAAGAAGCCGATATTATCCTCTGGGATGGCGGTAACAATGACTTTCCTTTTATTAAACCCGATCTACACTTGGTCTTAGTCGATCCCTTACGTCCTGGAGATGAAACTACTCATCACCCAGGAGAGGTAGTATTGCGGATGGCAGATATTGTGATCATCGCAAAAGTTGATTCTGCTGCGGATGCTGATATACAAAGAGTTAGCGATACAGTTAAGCGGGTAAATCCCCAAGCTATAATTGTTCGCGGTGCTTCCCCCATCCAATTAGAAGATACCGAAGCAGTACGAGATCGCAGAGTCATAGTAGTAGAAGACGGTCCCACTACTACTCATGGGGGAATGGCTTATGGTGCAGGCTATGTAGCTGCTACCCGTGCTCAAGCAGCAGCTATTGTTGATCCTAGAGCTTATGCTGTTCCCCAAATTGCTGAGGTTTATGCTCGTTATCCTCATATCGGCTCAGTATTGCCAGCTATGGGTTATTTTCCTGCCCAACTCAAAGCACTAGAAGCAACGATCAATAATGCAGAGGCTGATCTAGTAGTAGCAGCTACTCCCAGCGATCTAAGTTCTCTAATGCAACTCAATAAACCAGTAGTAAGGGCTCGCTATGAATTTGCAGAAGTGGGTAAACCTAGTCTATCGGCTCAAATAGAGAAATTTCTAGCTCGTAACAACTTGGGAGGTTGAGCTGGGGGGACTATAGAGAAGGTCATAAAGCAGACTGTATAAGGAAAGCAGCCCTCATACCTTGGCGATAATAATCGTTTTTCTGAGTGGAAAAACGGAGTAGTAGGGTGGGCAATGCCCACCCTACAATTGTTTTACTTTTTCAGTAAACCCTACTTAATGTAAAGAAATTATAAGCAAATCAAAGGAGAGTTTGTATAATTTGCATGTAGTTAATATTACTTACTGTCGGGCTGTCGGGGCGACACAAAATGCTAAAGAGTAGACGCAATCAAACTTGCAGCCCTAAGACCTCGCTGATAATTAGCGCATTTCTGGGGACTTAACTTCATTAATTCTCGA
>JASJDB010000120.1 GCA_030065315.1 Xenococcaceae cyanobacterium MO_167.B52
ATCTATAATTAATGATAATGAACAACGAAAGAATCAAACTTGGAGAATGGTTTTTTGGCGATCGCCTGAGAAGCGAAAAAGATCCCGTGAAAAGTCAGCTATAAGTCCCAGGCTGTATTTGAAAAATCAGCGTTGGGACGGGGCTTATAAATACCTGGGGAAACCCCAGGTAACAGCCCCTCATCCATGGACTCCCTCAAGTATATCTGCGAGGCATCGAGCCTCTTGATATAAAATCTACCACTTGTGTTTTTTAGTGGTAGAATAATTTTATGATACTAAACTACCGCTACCGCATATATCCAGACCCACAGCAAATCGAACTACTCAATGAGTGGTTAGAAACTTGCCGTGTGTCTTATAACTATGCGCTAGGAGAACTCAAAGATTGGATTGCCTCTCGCAAATGTCCCATCGACAGATGTAGTTTGGAATCAGAGTACATTATGGCTGCGGACTATCCGTTTCCTAGCTACCACCAACAACAGAACAACTTACCCAAAGCCAAAAAGAAATTTCCACGACTAAAGACAGTGCCGTCTCAGGTATTACAAACCAATATCAGACGACTGCATGATAGTTGGGACTCATTTAGAGCTAGAGGCTATGGTTTCCCACGCTTCAAAAAGTATGGGCAAATGAGGTCAATGCTATTTCCCCAGTTCAAATCTAATCCACTTAGGGACTGGACTATTCAGTTGCCGAAGCTGGGTAAAGTACAAATCAATTTGCACAGACCCATACCTGAAGGTTTTGTGGTCAAGCAAGTTAGGGTAGTCAAAAAGGCAATGGGTTGGTTTGCTGTAGTAGCTGTGCAATCGGATTTCGAGCTTCCTAGCCCTATCCCTCATGGTCACGCGATTGGTGTTGATGTCGGGTTACTCTCATACATAGCAACAAGCGATGGATATACCGAACCTAGACCTAAATTTTTCAAGACAGCCTATAGTCGGCTGAAAGTGCTACAAAAGCGTCTGTCAAGAAAAAAGAAAGGAGGGAAAAACTATGAGAAAGCAAGAATTAAAGTAGCCAAACAACATAACCACATAGCATTCAAACGCACTGATTATCAATTCAAACTAGCCCATAAGCTTTGCGACATGGCAGACACAATCTATGTAGAAGATTGTGATTTTCGCATAATGGCAAAGGGAATACTGGGCAAGCATACGATTGATGCTGCTTTCGGCAAGCAAAGAGACATACTAGAATATGTAGCTCGAAAGAGAAATGTATTTGTGGGTCGGATAGACCATCGTGGAACGAGTCAAACTTGTCCTAATTGTCGTAGCGAAGTCAGAAAAGATTTGAGTGTCAGACTGCACGAGTGTAATGAGTGCGGTTATGTTGTGGATAGAGATATAGCCTCTGGACAAGAAATTTGTAACAGAGGACAAGAAACGTATCGGGGGACTCCCGAAAAGCAAGAAATTGGCTCTCAAGTCGTACTGTCGGGCAACTTTGTTGTAGATAAGTGGCGTTTCAGGAGAGCAATGCTCATTAGTGATAATGGGAAGCCCGCGCTGTACCGCTAGGTCAGCGTCGGGAGGATGTCACTCAGGATTTATAAGTAATTCTATAAGCTTTCGGTGTCATGCTTGTCAATTGACGAAATTGTTTGCTTAAATGGCTGTGGCTAGTAAACCCACACTCTAAGGCAATATCTACAATTAATCGATCAGTTGTTTTCAATAATTGCTTTGCTCGTTCAACTCGTTGCTGGCTCAAATATTGATGGGGTGTAATCCCGATTGATTGTTTGAAGAGACGACTAAAGTGAAATGAACTTATATCCAGTAATTTCGCTAAATCTGCCAGTTTAATATTTCGATCTAAGTAAGTATCGATGTAATCCAAAACTTGACTTAGTTGGCGTGGTGGCAAACCGCCTTCGTAGATTGGTAATCGAGGTTTACTAGCGGTATGGTGTCTGAGTAAGTTTACTGCCAAAACATTTGTTAAAGAATCGAGGTAAAGTCCATTATCAAGCTGTTCTTGTTGAAATTCAGCAAATAACATCATAGCAGTCGCTTCAATATGGGGATTGCCAATCTGAAATTCGGGTAATAGTTCCAGGCGATCTGAATTTTGTTCTAACGTCTCTCTAGCAATACTTTGGATAAACTCAGTAGGGAGTTGAATCTGCAAACAATTTTCTTCACCTTCCCAACGCACAAATAGAGGGGTGTTTGCGGGAGTAATTAAAATTTCTCCTTTTTGATATAGACCCGTATAAGTTTTACCGTCTTGAACCTGCATATATTTAATCGGACGGGGGGCAAGGGATATAAAAAGTGTATGTTCTGCCTCCAAACAAAAACTCCCTTCCCCAGGAGGATTTTGCAAGTGTTGGAGTGTTATGTTACTCCGACGGGAATTCACTATAGAAAACTGGGACAAGCCATTTTCAGAGGATTGGTTAGCTAGATTTGCCATAGTTTGAATCCAGTATTTCTAGTTCTAAGATTATTATTAACAAACTTAATTGAAAAAAAGTTTAACAAGAATTCCAATCCCCAATCCCCATTACTACCTAACTCTTTCGTTATTAACAATAAATGGTATCAAAAACCGATCGCAAGATTGTGATAGTATCACAAGAATTTGATAGTTAGGATTTTTAAGTCGCCCTAAGCTAAAAATGTTCGAGTTTAGGAGACAAAATTATGAAACTGGTAATTTTTGGTGCGACAGGTAGTATTGGCAGTCAAGTTGTAGAACAAGCATTAGAACAAGGACATACCGTTACGGCATTTACCCGCAATCCAGACAAATTAAACATACAACATCCCCGTCTCAATATTTTTACAGGGGATGTGATGAATCAGACTTTAGTGGAACAAGCAGTAATCGGTCACGATGTTGCAATCTGTGTCCTCGGCTCTGGTAAAAAGCTAACGGGAAATGTGCGATCGCAAGGAACCAAAAATATTATTCAAGCATTAGAAAAAGTAGGTGTTAGGAGATTTATTTGTCAATCTACTCTAGGTACGGGAGATAGCTGGGGCAATCTCAACTTTTACTGGAAATACATCATGTTTGGCTTTATTTTAAGAAAGGTATTTGCAGATCATCAAATACAAGAGCAATATGTTCGCCAAAGTAATCTTGACTGGACAATTATTCGCCCTGGAGCTTTTATCGAAGGGAAGCGTACAGGTCAATATCGACACGGCTTTCCGTCCAGCGATCACAGTTCTAGTCTTACTATCTCTCGCCCAGATGTAGCTGAGTTTATCCTCAAACAACTTACCGATAATACCTATTTGGGTAAAGCTGCTAGTTTATCTTATTAAAAATAATTAACAAAAATTACGCTGAAAACATCATGAATATTAATGACCAGTAAACTCTAGAGATTAGAATGTTAACTGGTCATTTCTTAAAAGTTAGCGCAACATCAAGGCAACTTGTTTAGCAAAATAAGTCAGAATCAAATCTGCGCCAGCCCGCTTCATGCTGAGTAGAGTTTCTAAAACGATTTTTTTCTCATCGATCCAGCCTTTTTCAGCAGCAGCTTTAATCATGGCATATTCCCCACTGACGTTATAGGCAGCAATAGGTATATCAGTATATTCCTTCAAACTGCGAATAATATCTAGATAAGCAAGGGCTGGTTTTACCATTACAATATCTGCACCTTCAACAATATCCAATTCAACTTCGGTGATAGCTTCTTGAGCGTTAGCTGGATTCATTTGATAGGTTTGTTTATCGCCAAATTGAGGGGCAGAACCCAAAGCATCACGGAAAGGACCATAATAAGCAGAGGCGTATTTAGCCGAATAAGCCAGGATTCCTACATCAATAAAACCAGCAGCATCTAAACCCTGACGGATTGCGCCAATTCTACCGTCCATCATATCGGAAGGGGCAACAATATCTGCTCCTGCTTCTGCTTGAGAAACCGCCATTTTTACCAGTACTTCTACAGTTTCATCGTTGAGAATTTTGCCATCTTCTACTATGCCATCATGACCATAAGTAGAAAAAGGATCAAGGGCTACATCCGTAATAACAGTAATATCGGGAATTTCTTTTTTGATTGCTCTTACTGCCCGTTGGGCTAAACCTTCTGGGTTGTAGCTTTCTGTCCCTTTATTATCTTTTTTCTCTTCAGGAACTTTGGGGAAAAGTGCGATCGCATTTATGCCTAAATTATAGGCATCAGCTACTTCTTTGAGCAGTAAATCTAGAGTATAACGATAGCATTCTGGCATGGAAGGAATCTCTTCTTGGAGATTTTCCCCTTCCATAACAAATAAAGGATAAATGAGATCATTAACACTTAACTGGGTTTCTTGTACCATCCGCCGTAAGGCTGCTGTACGACGGAGACGACGAGGACGACGAGTTAGGGGAAGTTTGCTGGCGGAAGACATAGAAACAGAAAGTAATTTTATAATTAAGTAGCTTTTAGCTCTTGCCTTTTAGCTAATTTTTGCTTGGGTTAACTATCAAGAGCATATATATAGTTAATCAGCTAATCATTAGATGGCTTTGAAACTGGAAAGCTTGAACAATAGTATTTACTATATTAGAAATAAGGGTTATCAAAAAAAACTAAGTTTTATAAAGCAAAATTCTTTTTTTTTACTTTTATTGAATTAAAATTTTCTCATTGGGGAACAAAATATCAATGAAATTACTCAAGTAAAATAGTTATTGATAATAAATTTAGTAAAACTTCATCAAAAACTTATATTAGCTAAATTTTTATAAAGTTTTGATGAAGCTACTAATTAAATCTTATTTTAGGTGTAAATTATTTTTAAGTATTTATACTCAAAATAGGAAGACTTAAATATATAGCTAGTACTAGTAAAAGCTGGAAAAATATATTCAGCTATACTCCGACCAACTTTTTATCTCCCAACTGTAGAACTGAAGCAAGGACATTCTTAAGACTCAATAATATATTTAGGATGGGAAAAGATTATTAACAATGATGGAAAAAACTGAAGATTACTACTCCATTTTAGAATTATCGCAAGATGCGACTTTAAAAGATATTAAAGCTGCATATCGTCGTTTAGCTCGTGAATATCATCCTGATGTGAATCCTGATGATAGTATCAAGCAGGAAAAATTCCAGCAAATCTCTCAAGCCTACGAAGTCTTATCAGATCCAGAAAAGTGTCATCGTTACTATCTAGAGTATTATGTTATCAAGTCCGAGCAGCAACACAAGAGAAGTTACATCAAGTCCCTCTATAATAACCCTCCATTTACTTCTAATCGTCGCGCAGAAAAACTATACAATCAGGGATTGAAAAAATTTCAACGTCAACAATACACTAAAGCGATTGATAACTATACCAAAGCGATAGCTATGGATCCTGAATTTATCGCTGCTTATCTCAAGCGTTGTGAAGCTTATAATCAATTAGGAAACTATCAAGGAGTTTTAGAGGATTGTTATCAAATAATTACTATTAATCCTGCTATTGTTAAAGCTTTGTATTATCAAGGAAGAGCTCGTTATCGCTTGGGCTTTATTCAAGGAGCAATTAATTCTTATAGCGAGGTAATTCGTCAAGACTCTCATCATGCTCAATCCTATTATTATCGAGCTATAGCTTATTTAGATCTTGAAAATACTGAATCGGCAATTCAAGATTTTAAAACTGCACAAGACTTGTTTAAAGCACAAGGCAATGAAGAAGCTTGTCTTTTGATCAAGCAACATCTTAGTACTTTAACTCCATCCAAATACCCATTAAACCATCTTGTTACAGGATGTTTTGAAGTTTTACAAAATAGCTTTAAAAATACCACTAATTTGCTAAAAGTAGTAATTCCAAAAAGAAACTCAGTAAATACTTCGAGTCAGATCTAATAATTAAAATCCCAGATTGTAATTTAAGTTTAAGGGCGAATATTTATTCGCCCCCAATATTGTTTCGATAAAGCTTATGGGCTGTTTCTTCTGATTGCCTTGTTTCTCTCAATAATTAAGTCTGTTAACCAAACAGTATTGATTTCTATATAAAAGCCATCACAACTAAATCTGTGGTTGTTTTTTATGCCATTGTGTAGCTTGTTCATAAGCGTGGGCAACATGAAACAGAATATCCTCCCGCAACACATTACTAATTAATTGCATCCCAATGGGTAAACCAGCTTCGTCAAAACCACAGGGAATACTCATGCCTGGTAATCCTGCTAAGTTTACAGGAATTGTCATTAAATCAGACAAATACATTGAGAGGGGATCGGAAGTTTTTTCTCCAGCTTTAAAAGCAGTAGTCGGAGTAGTGGGACAAATTAAAACATCTACTTCCTCAAAAGCTTGCTCAAAATCTTGTTTAATCAGAGTCCGTACTTTTTGGGCTTTAAGATAATAGGCATCGTAGTAACCAGCAGATAAAGCATAGGTTCCCAGCATGATACGCCGTTTAACTTCTGTACCAAAACCAGCAGCACGGGTAGTTGTGTACATTTCTACTAAATTATCAGCTTCCTTCCGAACACCATATTTAACTGCATCATAACGAGCTAAATTCGCTGAAGCTTCTGAAGGAGCAATAATATAATATACTGGCAACCCGTAACGGAAACGAGGACAGGAAATTTCTTTAACTTCTGCTCCCAGTTCTTTTAATTGGGCGATCGCATTTTTGACTTTTTCTGCTACAATACTGTCTAACCCTTCGCCAAAAGTTTCAGTAATAATTCCCACTTTTAAGCCTTTTTTCAGCTCTGGTTGCAGATATTGGGTGTAATCCGGTACTTCTATATTGAGACTAGTGGAATCACGACGGTCATATCCAGCGATCGCATTTAGTAATATTGCACTATCTTCTACATTACGGGCAAAAGGACCAATCTGATCCAAAGAAGAAGCATAAGCCACCAAGCCAAAACGAGATACTAAACCATAAGTAGGTTTTAACCCCACTACCCCACATAGAGCAGCAGGTTGGCGAATCGATCCCCCTGTATCTGAGCCAAGAGATACCACACATTCATTAGCAGCCACAGCAGCAGCGGAACCACCAGAAGACCCCCCTGGTACTCTCGATAAATCCCAAGGATTAGCAGTTACTTGGAAGCCAGAATTTTCGGTAGAACTTCCCATAGCAAACTCATCTAGGTTAGTTTTACCTACCATTACTGCCCCAGCATCTTTGAGTTTTTGGGTAACAGTAGATTCATAAGGTGGTACGAAGTTTGCCAATATCTGAGAAGCGCAAGTAGTTTTAATTCCTTGGGTACACATATTGTCTTTAATCCCAATCGGAATACCCTCTAAGATACCAATCTCTTCTCCAGCAGCAATTCTACTATCTGCTTTTTTGGCTTGTTCTAAAGCATAGTCTGCGGTGACAGAGAGGAAAGCCTTAACTTTTGGTTCTAAGGTATTGATGCGTTCTAGAGCTTCTGTGGTAATCTCTACCGCAGAACGTTCTTTATTTACTAGCTGTTGATGTAATCCCTGGATTGTTGCTTGAGACATTAGAATAACAGTAAGCTTACAGATTATATCTTAGATGGAAAGAGAGGACTCTTGACTATGGTGATTGGGGATCAAAAACTACCAGTAATGGAAAAGAGTATTCCTGATTCTTGCAAAGTATCTCCCTGATTATCTACGTCTACCAGAGGAATACCCCAGTCTACGCGAGCATTAAAATTATCGGCAACGTTAAAATTTAAACCAACACCTATAGAAGCTAAAAAGTCGTTGTTAATATTAAGATCATCTTTATTCCAGACACTACCCAAGTCAAAGAATGGAGTTATTTGAATTACTCCGTTGATCTTACGAAAACGTGCTAAAGGCACTCGCACTTCTGCTGAAGCAAATACACCATTGTCCCCTAATGCTAAATCTTGGCGATAACCCCTAACGCTATTAAATCCCCCAATCCGAAATTGTTCTAGAGGAACTAGCTCGCTAGCACTAAATTGAAGATCTCCTCTCAGCACAAATAAGAAATCTTGACCTAATCTTCTAACCCATTGAGACTGTCCACGCCAAGCAAAAAACGTACTGTCTGGCGCATCAACATTGATAGTACTATCAAATATATCTAATCCAATACTAAACTGTGATCGTACTGCAAAAACTTGTTGATCGTTACGACTAACATATTCTTGGAATAGTCTAATTGCACCTATCTTAGTTTTACCGTTTTCTTCGGCACCTCTGCTTAGAGGAAAGGGTGTATCCAATAGTCTAGTTTTACTTTCTTGAAAAGAAAAATTCATCCCAAGGGTAAATTCTTGATTCGGTTTCCGAATAATTGGTTGACCGAAACCTAGTTCATAATAGGAAGATTTCGATTCAATATCTAGAGCATTAAAAGGCTCTTCGATAACATCGTTGTCATTGTAACCATAAGCTAGGCGTAATGAACCATTTCTAGCATTAACAGGTATGGTATAGGATAGATCAATAGTATTACTGCCATCGGTATTGTTATAGTTAACCCTAGCATTATCTCCAAAACCCAAAAGATTGGCGTGGGATAATCCAATTCCGCGACGAAAACTCCCCACACTGGGAGAGCGGTTATTATCCAAGTTAAAGTTAATTTTAAAAGCGTCTGCCTCTTCTATTTCCACATCTAATGAGCTAGTACCAGGGGAAATTCCTGCGGATAATTCAGCAGAAACGTTTTTAATTAACGGATCTAGACGTAATAATTGTAATGCTTCAAGTAAAGAATTTACGTTAAGGGGAGAATCTGCTGCAATTTCTAAACGAGAACGAACATAACGGGGATTGAGGCGTTTGGTTCCTGTGACATTGATTGCTTCAAGTTTGCCTTCTAATACTGCAATAGTAACTGTTCCGTCTTCTAATTCCTGGGGTGGTATATAAGCACCAGAATTGACATAGCCAGCATCAGTATAAAGTTTGGTAATGGCAGTACGAACTTGGAATAGTTCTGATATGGAGAGAGGACGATTCAGGTATTCTGCAACTACATCTTGTATTTCTGCTTCGGAAAAAGCAGTATTTCCTGTAACTTCAAACTTTTCGACAATGATGGAACGGGGAATATTGGAATTAGAATCGGGTGTAGAAACTGGATTGCTAATAGCAGGGGCTTCTTCAGCATCCGATATAGTAAGTATAGATTCCGTTGATTCTGAAGGGGATAAAGATTCTTGAGCTTGAATAGAACGACAATTTACTGTAGCAACTACCAAGAGAAAGGATAAGAGTCCCAAAGATAATTTACTCAGACCAGAAACAGGTATGTTAGAGAGGGATAGAGTATTTAAACTCAGCTCGAATCTGGTAGCTTTTGGCGAAGAAACCGAATTCCCAACGACCTTTGGTTGATTTTTTTTTGCTCCTACTTCCTCAGATAGGTTCCAAGGTAATAGAAGATCAATGCTAGTGATTACTTTATCAATAGAACCTTGCATACAAAATAAGATCAGGGCGAAAGAGTTTCTATGTTCAGAACTACTCTATGATTCCCAAAATTAGATTAAATCTAACAACATTGTCAGAGTAACAGAGGACACAAGTAGAATTATTGTTCAATATTTACAAAATACCCTTCTCTTATTGATTCTCTAGACTCTTCATCGATAAACTAATACGTCGTAATTTCTCATCTATTTCTAAAACTTGCACTTTAACAATTTGTCCTACATGAATAATTTGTTTTGGGTCTTCAACAAAATGATTTGCTAATTGTGAAATATGGACTAAGCCGTCTTGATGAACTCCAATATCAACAAATGCACCAAAGTTCACTACATTAGTAACTATTCCTTCTAATTTCATCCCGATTTTAAGGTCACTAATTTCAGTGATAGCTTCTTGGAAAGTAGCATATTGGAATTCTTCTCTGGGGTCTCTTCCTGGTTTTTCCAATTCTTGGATTACGTCTTCTAGTGTCAAAATTCCTACTGTCTCTGTGACAAACTGTTTTAGATCAACAGACTCTAACTTTTGGATCATTACCTTACGTTCAGCTTCTTGAACTTGATTAATATCGGGAATAGCTATTTGTAAGTGCTTTGCAATTTGCCTTACTACTGGATAGCTTTCAGGATGAACTGCGGTGTTATCTAAGGGATTATCTCCCTTACGAATTCGTAAAAACCCAGCACATTGTTCAAAGGTTTTTGCCCCTAATTTAGGAACTTTCAGCAATTCTCGGCGATTTTTAAATAATTTTTGTTGATTGCGATAGATAACTATGTTGTTAGCAATTGTAGGGGTAATTCCTGAGATAAATTGTAGTAAAGTTTGCGAAGCAGTATTGAGATCAACTCCCACATAGTTAACACAGCTTTCTACGGTTTCCTCCAGTTTCTTCTGGAGTAATTTTTGATCTACATCATGTTGATATTGACCCACTCCAATGGATTTGGGGTCAATTTTGACTAGTTCGGCTAAGGGGTCTTGGAGCCTTCTCCCAATGCTAATAGCACCTTTTACAGTGACATCTAAATCAGGAAATTCTTGACGGGCTAAGTTGCTTGCTGAGTAGATAGAAGCTCCAGATTCATTGACGATTACTTTGATTGGAGGATTATCTAGAGATTTAATTACCTCTGAAATAAAGCGATCGCTTTCCCTAGAAGCGGTACCATTACCAATAGCAATTAATTGAATTTGATATTTATTAATGAGTTTTAGTACAATGGCTTCTGCTTCTTGTTTTTTAGCTGCCCCTGAATGGGGAAAAATCGCTTCATATTCTAAAAATTGTCCTGTTTCTGAAAGAATCGCGACCTTACAACCAGTGCGAAATCCAGGATCGATTGCCATAGTGGGTTTCATTCCCCCAGGAGGTGCGAGTAACAGATTTCTGAGATTAGTTTCAAAAGTTTTGATGGATTCTCGATCTGCATAGTTTTTGCGATCGCTGCGTATTTCCCGAATCAAAGCAGGTTTTAGTAAACGATTAAAACTATCTTTGAGCATTGCACGGTAAAAGTCTCTAATTTCAGGATTTGAAGTGTGTATTTCCTGAGACTCTAAATAAGCCATTACCTGAACTTCATCTACTACAACATTAACTGTTAAAATTTTTTCCGCTTCTCCTCGGTATAGAGCCAAAATATTGTGGGGAGGGATTTTACGAACACTATATTGATAATCGCGATACATTTCATATTTAGTACTTCCTTCTGGATAATCTTTTTTCACCTGAGAAACAAACACCCCTGTTTGGAAAAAAAACTCTCGTAGATAAGCTTTAAGATCTGCCTTGTCTGAGATAGTTTCTGCTAATATGTCCGATGCTCCATTTAAAGCTTCTTCAACTGTGCTTACTCCTTTTTCTGAATTTATATATTTACTAGCTATTTCCTTAAGAGATTGGGAAGTTTTGGTAGCAGAATTTAAAGATTCAATTAATGATCCTAAAGGCTCTAAACCTTTTTCTTTTGCTAAAGTAGCTCTGGTACGTCTTTTCGGTTTATAAGGAGCATAAAGATCTTCTAATTCAGTTTTATCAAAGCACTGGTCAATTTTAAGTTTTAAATCTTTAGTTAGGTGTTTTTGGGCAGCAATTTCTTTTAAAATTACTTCTTTTCTTTTAATTAGTTCTGTTAGATAAATATATCTATCAATAATGTTTCGTAACTGTATTTCATCTAAGTTACCTGTTTTCTCTTTCCGATAACGGGCAATAAAAGGAACAGTTGAACCATCCAGCCATAATTCCAAACAGTTGTCAACTTTGTACGGAGTTAAAGAAAATTCTTGGGCAATGATTTGAGAAATACTAGTAATAATCATTAAGTAAATATACTAAAGGTTATTCCAAGTCTTGAGACTATCTCAAATATTCTATTCGATAGGGAGAATAAATTCTGATTGTCCTATGTCTAATTACTAGATTTACATATATCTGGCTAAAACTTCGCAAGTGGCTTTTCCTGTTTTACTCCAACTGAATAATTTAGCTCTTTCTAAACCTAAATTGCTTAATTGCGATCGCGCTTGAGAATCTGTAGCCATCCAATCCATGGCGGAACTAATCCCTTCTGTATTGTAAGGATCAATAAGAATAGCAGCATCTCCCGTAACTTCTGGAAGAGAGGCTAACTGGGAAGTAATGACAGGAGTACCGCAAGCCATAGCTTCTAGGACAGGAAGACCAAAGCCTTCCCAAAGGGTGGGAAAAACTAGAGCGATCGCATTACTAATAATTATTGGTAAATCTGTCTCACTAATATAGTCTAAAAATTTAACCCGATGCAGAATGTTTAATTCTGCTGCTTGCTGCTTGAGCAAAGGGGTAAATCTACTGTCAGTAGAACCTCCAATGTAGAGATAATAATCTTTTTTATTAGCAATAATAGCAAAAGCTGTGATTAATCGCTGTAGATTTTTATAAGGATCATGACGACCTAAATAAAGAAAATAAGACTCTGAAGAAACTGTTGCTTGAGGATAAAAAGTTTGCTCATCATAAGCAAGTAAAATTGGGGTAATTTTTTGGGAAGAAATTCCATAAAAATCTGTAATATCTCTAGCAGTAGCTTCGGAATTACAAATAATATGTTTGGCTTGTTTCAGGACTAGGGGAACAACGAAACGAAAATAATTAGTCAGAGGAGAAGTATTAACAGGAAATCTGAGAGGGATTAAATCATGACACATTACAACATAGGAACATTTACTATACAGCGGGGCTTCAGGAATGGGAGAATAAATCAGATTTCCCTTTAGCTGTCGATAAATTTGAGGTAATCGAAATTGTGTCCATAGAAGACGACGTAAATGTCCTTTACTCCCCTGAGCTGGGGTCATATTATCAGGTATTTGATAACAGGAAAAATGCTCGATACTTTTAGCTATTAGTAATGTGGGTGTCAAATCACAAAAGTGATTAGCAACATTTATGGCATAGTTAGCAATTCCCGTTGGTTTATCAAAAACCATAGCAAGATTAAATAGCAATGAGTTAAGTTCATTGTTCATTGTTTATGCGAAGCGGTATCCTTTAGGGCATTGTATATATACAGCAAAAAACACCAGTCAAATAGTTAGACTGATGTTTTTTTCTATATTGTTTGATTTTAGATAAAATAAAAATTTAAGTTTAATCTAGCTTTACGTATTTTTGCCATAAGGTTCTCTACTGAATCTATTTTATGATTAATTTGCTCTTCTAAGTGAGCATTTTTTTCATGTTTTTCCTGGTGTTTTTTTAATCTTAGTAAATTAGTTTTTACTTTGTTGAGTTCTTTTTCAATTTTAATTAATAGAATAATAAGTCTAGCTAGTTTGACGGTTTTTTCTTCAGCAACAACTTCTTGCTGAATCGAAGTTAAGTAATTATTGATATCTTCCATGAATTTAGTGTTGGTTTTATTATGAGTAAGAAAATGAATGAAATTTAGTTTTTGCTTATATTCAGTATATAAGTGAAAACATCTCTGTAGTATAAAGTTTCAATAATTATTACGAGATTTCATGTAAACATTATGTGAATAATATGGGTGAATACTCTTATTGTTTAATTTAACGCGAAATACTAATAGTTTGCAGCTAGGGAAATCATGAATTGTTGATTTAATTTACTTTTGCGATCGCTACAAACTCTTTGGACAAATTCTAAAAATCAACCTCCTGCCTACTGCCTTGCCCAAAGGACGGTCATCCTCGAATTGGATTACTGAGCTAGAATTCGGCAATCACTTAAGTACATTTATCAATGATACTCATGGTTGAGAGAATAGATACGGGAATTAAAATAAAATTTTTAATCATTTCCACTTCTGTTTTTTATCTTAAGTTCTACTGGGGATCGTTATAATCACTGAAACAATGAAATTATAAGAAATTATTGAGTTTCAAAGCAAAGATTAATGGGTAATGAACTCTATCAACAGATTCGTAAGTTTTATGATGCTTCCAGTGGGCTATGGGAAAAGATTTGGGGGGAGCATATGCACCATGGTTATTATGGTCGGAGCGGAAACTATAAGGTAGAGCGCAGAGAAGCTCAAATCGCTCTCATAGAAGAATTGCTTCTGTGGGCAGATGTGAAAGTAAATAACCCACCTCAAAACATTATTGATGTGGGTTGCGGTATCGGAGGAAGTACTCTTTATTTAGGTAATAGGTTTAATGCCAATGCTAAAGGAATCACCCTATCTCCTGTACAAGCATCAAGAGCAAAGGAAAGAGCCAAAGAGCAAGGATTAGAAACACAAGTGGATTTTGAAGTAGCCAATGCTTTGAAAATGCCCTTTGAAGATAATTCTTTTGATCTAGTTTGGTCTCTAGAAAGTGGCGAACATATGCCAGATAAGACTAAGTTTTTACAGGAATGTTACCGAGTTTTGCAGCCAGGGGGAAAATTAATCTTAGCTACTTGGTGTCATCGAGAGACTTCTGTATTGGGAGAATTAACAACTAGTGAAATTAAGCATCTGAAAGAAATCTATCGTGTATATTGTCTTCCCTATGTGATCTCTTTATCTGAATATTTTGCGATCGCAAAATCCTGTGGATTTAAACATATTAAGGCTGATGATTGGTCAACCCAAGTAGCTCCTTTTTGGGATGTAGTAATAGATTCTGCCTTTAACCTGGAAGCTATTACAGGTTTAGTTGAAGCGGGTTGGCAAACTATTGAATCGGCTTTATCTCTAAATCTGATGAGTCGAGGTTATAGCTGTGGGTTAATTCGCTACGGCTTGATTGGTGGGACAAAGTAGAATAATTATCCAAAAAACTTCTTTTATGCCTTTCTTAATTATCTAACCTGGGTTTGGATTCTCTTAAACCTTGATTGTTAGATTCATAAACTCATTTTTGATAAACCACAGAGAACGCAGAGAGGTCAATTGTTTAGTGTTGTTTTGTTTATTGTTGAGGTTGAGGGTGAGCGAGGTCTTATTTATTGTGTTTTATACTCTCAATTATGAGGTAACTAATATAGTTAGAAGTCTGAATTTTTTGGATCGGTATAGTTGGAGATATTTTTGGCGCAAATGCAGATGAAAATTGATCGCGTCTGTTTTTATGTTGCGGATGCTGCTAAAACCAGCAATTGGTTTATTTATTATCTTGGGTTTCAAGTTATTGCAACCTATGAAAATAAGCATACCTATACCCAAGAAATTGCTAATGGGGAGATCTATTTTGTTATTTCTTCTCCCATAAATAGTTTTAGCCCAGTAGCTCATTTTTTAGATGCTCATCCAGAGGGAATTGCCGATGTTAGTTTTTCTGTCTCTAATGTGCAATCTATTTTAGATCGGGCTGGTGAATTGGGAGTGGATATCTTAAAACCTATTGATCAACACAATAATATTAAATACGCTCGGGTTGCTGGTTGGGATTGTTTGGAACATACTTTAACTGAATATCCTGGTAATATTTCCCAATTTTATCCAGGCGTTAGAACATCAAATAATGAGTCTCAAGCAAGTTTTATTAATATCGATCATATAGTACTAAATGTTGCTAGGGGAGAATTAAATGATGCTGTGGCTTATTATCAAGGTTTATTTGATTTTCAGATTCAACAGACTTTTAAGATTCAAACTCCGAGATCGGGTTTATATAGTGAAGCTTTAATTGATAGCACTGGGCAAATACAGTTTAATATTAATGAACCGACTGATGCTAATTCCCAAATTCAAGAATTTATTGAT
>JASJDB010000121.1 GCA_030065315.1 Xenococcaceae cyanobacterium MO_167.B52
CTGTAATGTATTAAAATTGACAAAACTCAATATTTCTAAATATCAACAATGATACTTTTAAGCTGTTGCAGAATTAAATAGAATTAGAATGCTGTGATAAAAGGTATTCATACTTATAATCGTTACAGTGTTAAAGTATTATCAAAAATTGCTCCAAACTTTTTGGAATCAACTTTAAAAAACCAACTATCAACATAACCTAATATATACAGATGCCCAGAATACTTGTAATAGATGACGATCCTGCAATTTCCGAGTTAGTTTCAATTAATTTGGAAATGGCTGGTTATGATGTCAACCAAGCAGAAGACGGAATTAAAGGTCAGGCTTTGGCAGTACAGCTACAGCCTGACTTAGTTATGCTAGACCTTATGTTACCAAAAGTTGATGGTTTTACCGTATGTCAAAGATTGCGTAGAGATGATCGCACTTCCGATATTCCCATATTAATGTTAACAGCTTTAGGACAAACTCAGGATAAAGTAGAAGGCTTTAATGCAGGAGCAGATGATTATCTTACCAAACCTTTTGAAGTAGAAGAAATGTTAGCTAGGGTTAGAGCTTTATTAAGAAGAACTGATCGCATTCCCCAAGCAGCAAAGCATTCTGAAATACTAAATTATGGTCCTTTAACCTTAATCCCCGAAAGATTTGAAGCGATTTGGTTCAAAAATACGGTAAAACTGACTCATTTGGAATTTGAGTTACTACATTGTTTATTGCAGCGTCATGGTCAAACAGTAGCACCAAGCGAAATTCTGAAGGAAGTTTGGGGTTATGACCCAGATGATGATATTGAAACCATTAGGGTTCACATTCGTCATTTACGAACTAAGTTAGAACCAGATCCTCGTCATCCTCGTTATATTAAAACAGTTTATGGTGCGGGATACTGCCTAGAGTTGCCAACCAATGAACAGATAGCCATGAACGCAAATCAAGCTACTGCCTAGAAATAGCTAAATATATCCATGAAAAAAAGTCTTTCTTGGTAGAGGGAAAGTTGGCATTTCCTCTGCTATCCTTTTTTTGGGGTTTGATCAAATTATGGGATAAAAAAGGAAGATGGTATCTCTAACAAATAAGGTGGGTATTGCCGTAATAGGGACTGGTTTTGGACGAAAAATCCATATTCCTGGGTTTCAACATCATCATCGCACAGAACTAGTAGCAGTATATAATCGCGATTTTGATAAAGCCAAAGCATTAGCAGACTCCCACAATATTCCCTATGGTTATAACGACCTAGACAAAATTTTAGCTCTTCCTGAAGTCGATGCTGTTAGTGTTTCTACTCCTCCCTTCTTACACTACGAAATGGGCAAAGCGGTTTTACAAGCAGGAAAACACCTGTTACTAGAAAAACCGATGGCAATGAATGTAGAACAAGTAAAAGAACTGTATAGTATGGCAGAGAGTAAAAATCTAGTTGCGATCGCAGATTTTGAATTCCGTTTTGTTCCTGCATGGCAACTTCTAGCAGAATACTTGCAGCAAGACTATGTAGGCAATACTAGACTGATTAAAATAGATTGGTTAGTAACAAGTCGCGCTAACCCTGAAAGACCTTGGAACTGGTATTCTCGTAAAGACATGGGGGGTGGAGCATTAGGTGCAGTAGCATCCCACGCTTTTGACTACATCAGTTGGTTATTTGGTTCAGTAAAAAGGTTATCCGCCCATTTAAGTTGTGCCATTCCCCAACGTCCCGATCCTCAAGAAAATAATATTTTAAAACCAGTAGATGCAGATGATACCTGTCTCATTATGCTGGAACTGGCAGATGGTACCCCCTGTCAATTGTCTATTAGTTCTGTTACCTATGCAGGAAGGGGACATTGGGTAGAAGTTTACGGCGATAAAGGTACCTTGGTATTGGGGAGTGATAATCTCAAAGACTATGTTCATGGTTTCAAACTCTTTGCAGCACCAGCAGGAGAAACCTTACAGGAAGTACCCATTCCTCAAAGATTAGATTTCCCGAAAGTTTTCGCCGATGGGAGGCTCGCTCCTTTTGTACGAGTTGTAGATCGTTTTGTCGAGGCTATTGATCAAGGACAAAGTCTGACTCCTTCTCTCAAAGAAGGCATCTATTCTCAGTTGTTGATGGATTTAACCCACCAATCCCATAACAAAAAAACTTGGGTGGATGTACCAAATATAGTTTAAATTCATGAGCGACTTATACGTTTCTTGGGCAAAATATCACCAGAATATCGAGCAATTAGCGATTAAAATTGCTCAATCAGGATGGAAATGCGATCGCATTGTGTGTTTAGCTAAAGGGGGATTGAGAGTAGGAGATATTCTTTGTCGTATTTTTGATAAACCTCTAGCCATACTCTCTTGTGGTTCCTACCACAATAAAACTAGGGGGAAACTAGTGTTTTCTGAACATCTATCCATGACAGAATCTAGTTTAAAGGGAAAAATTTTGTTAGTGGATGACTTAGTTGATTCAGGAAAGAGTTTAAAAGAAGCTGTTGTTTGGCTGAACCAAAGATATGGAACTGAGATTACCGAAATTAAAACAGCAGTGATTTGGTATAAAGGTTGTTCTATAATCGCACCAGACTACTGTACAGACTATCTACCAGATAATCCTTGGATACATCAACCTTTTGAAAAATACGAACAACTAACAATACAGGATTTATCTAATTCTAGTTTGGATTAAATCAATTCAGTATCATTAAAAAGAGGCATTGAACAAATTTTTTGAGTTTGCCATAGTCCCATTGTTAAATTGAGCAATACTAAATCCCCTTACTAAAGTGTACTTTTAGTTTAAAGCGTACTTTTAGTTTAAACCTTTCTGAATTCTGAATTCTAAATTCTGAATTTTCACAAATTTAAAGTGTTGTATCTAAACAGGATTTAGTATAAGACTGCAACCATGAAATTAAAACTTTTAATTCCAACACTTGTCTTAATTGATTGTCAAGTTACTAAAGTCATTGCCGAAGCGGAAAACGGTAATTTTTGTTTGCTACCCCACCATATCGATTTTGTTACTGCATTAGTTTCAGGAATACTAAGCTATACAACTGAAACTGGAACAGAAAAATTTGTTGCTGTGGATGAAGGAATTTTGGTTAAATGTGACTCTGAGGTTTTAGTATCTACTCGTAATGCTATTGAGGGAAACAATTTAGAAACCCTCAAACAAACTGTAGAGGAACAGTTTAGAGCCTTAGACGAAAAAGAAAAACTAACCCGTTCCGCTTTAGCACAATTTGAAACCAGTATGATGCGCCATTTTAAGGAGTTGGGTCATGGATCATAATAAATCCCATTGGTCTAGTTTTAAACGTCAAATAGCGAGTAAGAGCGATCGCAAAATCAAAGCCAGAAAAGAAAGCAAAAATATCTGGTTTGGCTTAGGGATGTTTGGCATGGTGGGTTGGTCAGTAGCCATTCCTTCTTTGCTGGGTATTGGCTTGGGTATTTGGATCGATACCCATATTCAAAGTAAATATTCCTGGACTCTTATGTTCTTAGTAATTGGCGTAACCTTGGGCTGTTTTAATGCCTGGTATTGGATCAACAAGGAGAGTCAAGGTGATTGAAGGAGAAACCTTATACTAAATCCTGTTTAGATACAACACTTTAAATTTGTGGAAATTTAGAATGCAGAATTTAGCCCTAAAGGATTCCCTATCGGTCAATTCAGAAAGGTTTAAACTAAAAGTACGCTTTAAACTAAAAGTATACTTTGGTAAGCGGATTTAGTATTACTGCTGTTTTTGGTTTTATTAGTAGGAATAACTCTGATTTTCGCTATTCTAATCAAGGCAGCTTTGGAGAGAATTGGCATACCTTCTTTAGTTGGTTATTTACTTTCAGTATTTTGTTTAGGTTGCTGATTTTTGGCTGGATCACAAGTTCCTCAAGTTTGGGCTTTAAGATTATTGCAGATTGTTAAAAATGGGAGCAAACATTGACATCAATTCTTGCTTTGATCGTCGGTTTGGGTTTAGGACTATTCTATTTTGGTGGTTTGTGGCTGACAGTGCAGCAATTACCTGTAACCAAACATCCTTACAGATTAATGCTATTTAGTTTTTTATTCAGATTAGGAATTAGTATGTTCGTTTTATCTTTAATTATTAGGGGTAATACCGAACTATATAACGTAATTTCTTTACTAGCTTGTTGTCTAGGATTTTTAATAGTTAGAACTATAGCGATTTTATTAATTCAACCTAGATCTAGCTCTAAAACTTAAAACCTAACACCTAACACCTAACACCTAATACCTAATACCTAATACCTAACACCTAATACCTAACACCTAATACCTAATACCTAATACCTAACACCCAATACCCATCCTCCCTATTTCATGCTTAATAAAGTTGAGCTACTTACATGAATTTAACTCCAGATCAAATCATTTACTGGCAACGAGGTGTGATTACTATTAATGCCACTTTAGTCTTTACCTGGTTGGTCATAATTTTACTCGTTTTCGGTTCTTGGTTAGTTACTCGTAAACTATCCCCATCTACTAAAATCTCTAAAGGACAAAATCTTTTAGAGGTATTAGTGTTAGGAATTGAAACTCAAATCGAAGAAGTTAGCCAACAAAAACCAGAACCCTATCTTCCTTTTATTGGTACTTTATTTATCTTTATTGCTGTTTCTAATCTTCTTAGTATAATTCCTGGCTATCAACCTCCGACAGGTTCTCTTTCTACCACTGCTGCCCTAGCCATCTGTGTTTTTTTTGCTGTTCCTCTTTATGGCATCAAAAAACAAGGATTTTGGGGTTACTTTAAGCAATATTACCTTCAGCCTACCCCATTCATGTTGCCGTTTAATATTATTGCTAGATTTTCTAACACCATTTCTTTGTCTGTACGTCTATTCGGAAACGTTATGAGTGGCACGATGATCGTTGGTATTTTACTCTCGATCGCACCATTATTTTTTCCTATAATTATGCAAGCTATGGGATTACTGACAGGATTGATTCAGGCATATATCTTTGCCATCTTAGCTATGGTTTTTATTGCAGCAGCTACAACCAACAACTAACCACCAACTTCTAACTAATCTATGGATAATCTAGCATTAATTGGTATGGCATCAATTGTTACCGCAGGATTGACAATTACTATTGGTTCTATTGGTCCAGCTTTGGGAGAAGGTAAAGCTTTAGCACAGGCATTAAATGCGATCGCACAACAACCAGACGAAGCGAAAAACATCACCCGTACTCTATTTGTGGGGATGGCATTGGTCGAGTCAACCGCTATTTATTGTTTTGTGATTACTTTAATTTTAATCTTTGCCAATCCCTTTTGGAATTACTTCATCGAGAAAGCAGGAGGATAATGGGAGATTTGGGAGACAAGGAGACAAGGAGACAAGGGAGCAATGAACGATGAACCACTAACCACTAACCATATCCGAAGGTGTATCCTTTAGGACTAACCACTAACTACTAATCACTAACTCCGAACTCCGAACTCCGAATTCCGAATTCCGAATTCCAAATTCCAAACTATGCTAATCGATCCTTTTGTTGTTATAGCTCAAATTATTAACTTTCTGATTTTGGTGGCTTTGCTGAAGCGTTTTCTCTATAAGCCAATCACTCAGGCAATGGAAATGCGATCGCAGAGAATTGAGCGTCAGTTAGCTACAGCAGCAAGTAAAGAGAAAGATGCTGAAGCAGAAAAAGAGTTATACCTGCAAAAGCAACAGGGATTAGAAGCACAAAAGCAAGCCTGGTTAGAACAGGCTAAACAAGAAGTCGCACAGGAAAAAGCAACATTAATTAAACAAGCGCAAACTGAAGTCGAGCAAGTTCGTTCTCAATGGTATAAAACTTTAGAGCAAGATCAAGATAAATTTACTCATGAATTGCGCGATCGCTTAACTCAACAAGTCGCGATAACAACTCGTAAAGCTCTATCAGATTTAGCCAATGCTAATTTAGAAACACAAATTATCGATACTTTTATTGATCGCCTCTGCAACCTAGATCAACTGCCAAAAGCTACTATTAGCACTACATCAGTTTCTAACCCCAATCACATAATTACCATTCGCAGTTCATTTACCATTCCTGAAGCCAAAAAAGAGTCCTTGATTGCTGTGATTCGAGAACAAATCGCAGCTAATGCCGAGGTGCAGTTTGAAATAGTACGAGATTTGATCTGTGGCATTGAATTACGCGAGCGAGATTATAAAATTTCTTGGAATTTGGCACATTATTTAACTGATCTAGAAGTGGCAACAGCAAAAATTCTGGCTGAGAATAATAATCACCTGACAACTGATAACTGTTAATATGCGGAGCTGTATCCTTTAGGACTGTTAACTGAAATGACTGAGGTGAGATCAAAATCCGAAATTTCAAATTAATCTGAATCTAATACTAATTCTCAAAAATAGCTAGATATCATAGCGAGTTGTTTATGATAATTCAAAAGCTTGCAATCCTTTGTTGATTCTGACTTCTGACTTCTGACTTCTGACTTGACCGAAGGGAATCCTTTAGGGCTGACTTCTGACTTCTACCTCACACGAAGTCTCCCGTTACTTTCGAGAATTGATATAAATTGCGATCGCCATATAGCTTTTGATCACAACTGTCTCAAACTTTTGCTGTATCTGAATAGGAATTATAATTTTTTCCTGATATTTGCATACTTGCCAAAGCTACTACCTAATATTCGATAGATTCAAGAAAATCTATCATTTAGGGAGAACATCAATTATGAAATCTATTGTGGCACTTTTAAATGTTTTTGTTCTATATCTAGTAATTAACTTTAGTCTTGATACCAAGTCTGCTAATCAGTTTATTACTTATCTTCTAGAAACTTAAGATAAAGTTTAATTTGTTTGGGAGTAATAGCAGGCACCTCAATTATTTTTTGTTTATTTTGAGTTATAAACTCTAATTTATTCTTTTGATTTTTTACTCCCTTTTCACATATATGATTAACAAGTTTATAACCAATAAGGAGTATCTTTAGGTTGATGATTAGTACAGATTTTATTGCCAATAGCTTTGGTTCTATGGCTTTTGTAGGATGTTTGGCAGCTTTTTCTCCTACTATTGTGAGTTTAAGTAAAAATTTTTCGCCTAATAAAAGGTTTGTTTTAAATCTAGCTAATTTTGGGTTATTGTTCAGTATATTTTGCGGATTAGCTCATGGTTTAATTATGACTCAAAAGACAGAAATTGATTTCTATCATCTTAAAACATATTGGGTGTATGGAGCAGGAATATTTACTTTAAATTTGTTAATATTTTTGGCTTTAGAGTTCAAAAATTTGAAAGTAAACTTTGAAAAACTTAATTGCTTTACCTATGCAGGTTTATTATTGATTTTATGCCATTTTATTATTTAATAACTAATTTAATTGCCAGCATAAAAGCAGCTTATTCTAGGCAATGATAAATGATAAATGTTAAATGGTAAATGTTAAATGATTAAATTTTGGGATGGAATAAAAACCGCTACTAATTCTCTAAAAGCAGATAAGCTGAGAAGTATTTTAACTACAATTAGTTTGATTATCGGCAATACTTCAGTAATACTATTAGTTGGAATTGGGGAAGGAGCCAAACAATTGGCAACAGAAGAGTTAGCATCTTTTGGTCACAATATGCTCTACGTAATTCCTGATAAAGGTAATGTGCGAGAAACAAAAGGAAACTCTAAAACCCTAGTTTTAGCTGATGCAGATGCGATCGCAAAACAAGTACCTTCAGTGTCAGCAGTAGCTCCTCAAATCAAAGCCAAAGAGTTAATTAACTACGGTAATTTAAGTTTAGAAGTCAATGTAGTAGGAACAACTCCAGAGTTTCTCTCAGTACGCAATTTTGAAGTAGCCAGAGGTCACTTTTTTGATCAGCAACAAATTCAACGCCAGGATTTAGTGGTAGTTTTAGGAGCAGATTTAGCTAAGAATTTATTTCCCCAACAAGATCCCCTAGGAAAGAAAATTCGCCTCAAAGATACTAGGCTAAAAGTTATCGGGGTTATGGCTGCTAAAGGCTCTTTACTAGAAAGTAATCAAGACAAATCAGCTTTTATTCCCGTCACAACAATGGCCAAAAAAGTTGTGGGTAATACTTCTCCTTATGGTGTGGAAGTGTCTGCTATCACTTTTACAGCAAAAGATAAAGATAGTGTTCGGGCTGCGGAATTTCAAGTTAGGAACTTATTACGGTTACGACACAAAATTACTGATCAAGATGATTTTGCTATCCATACCCAAGATAAATTCTTACAAACTTCAAACTTGGTTTCTTTAGGTTTAACTGCTGCTTTAGTTGCTATCGCAGGAGTTTCCCTGGTAGTCAGCGGTATAGGCATTATGAATGTTATGGTGATGTCAGTCAAAGCCCGTACTGCTGAAATTGGCTTACGTAAAGCTGTTGGTGCTTCTGGGAGGGATATTCTAACTCAGTTTCTGATTGAAACCATTTTATTATCCTTATTAGGTGGAGTCATGGGGGCTGGCATTGGTACGGGGGGAGTTATCTTAGTGACTTTAACAACCCCCTTACAAGCCAGTGTTGCACCCATAGCAGTAGTTATCGCGATCGCAAATTCCTGTGGAATTGGACTTTGTTTCGGGGTAATTCCTGCTAAGAGAGCAGCAAAACTAGACCCAATAGTAGCACTAAGAAATTTAACTTAAGCACCATTAGGTAACAGGGAGTTAGGCAATTCATCCAGAGTGATGTTAACTGAATCGCAAAAGGCTTTCATCTGTGCCACTGTCATAGTGGGTTCAGCTTGTCCCTTTTCCCATCTGCGAATTGTGGATACAGCAACGCCAATATCTCTGGCTAATTGTTCTTGTGATAATTGAGCAGTCAACCTTAACTTCTTAAAAGGAGAATTAGTAGTTTGTGGTTGACCTTTTCTTGGTCTTGTCATGGCAAATAAAATGTAAACAGAATAGATTGTTGATTCAATTCGTGGGAAATATTAACGGTTTTAAGATATTTCTCGCACTAGGTGCGACTAGAGAATGTCCCATAATCCCTTGTAAATACCATATATACACCGTTATATTGAATTGTTTTTAGGCTCTAATCGTACACAATATACTACGCTTTAAAGTCAAGTAAATTTTTAAGCGTTTTTTATAAGTTTTGCTTATAAACTAATTAGGGATTAGGTTGGGTTATCCCTACACTATTGTGCTGATCTAAGTCGATTACATCGCTTCTAGTGTAACCCTACACAAAGGCAATAACTCAAAACTTGTGCGCTCAAACAGGTTATGAATTATAAACTTAGAAATCCAGAGAGAATTTTAACATTCGGTATTAGCTAATTTTATAATTAGCAATGCGAGCAAAGCTTGCAGGTTCTAAACTTGCTCCTCCCACTAGCACCCCATCTATTTCTGATTGTGTCATAATCTCATCAATATTATTGGGTTTAACTGAACCGCCATATTGAATAGAAACATTCTTATTTTTTAACTGTTGACGAATAACACCGATAACTCGATTAGCTTCTATTGATTCACAAGTATCTCCTGTCCCAATTGCCCAAATTGGTTCATAAGCAATAACTAAATTACTTTGATCAATATCAATTAAATCTTCTTTTAACTGATTAATGATAATTTTTTCTGTTGCTCCAGTATCTCGTTGTTCCTTTGTTTCTCCTACACAAAGAATTGGAGTGATTCCATGTTTTTGAGCAGATTTGAGGCGAAGATTTACTGTTTGATCAGTTTCACCAAAATATTGACGACGCTCACTATGACCAACAACTACATAGCTAATACCAATCTCTGTGAGCATATCTCCTGAGATTTCTCCAGTATAAGCTCCTTTGTCTTCCCAATGAATATTTTGCGCTCCTAGTTGAATTCTACTTCCGTGAAGATTCTTCGACATGACACTGAGGGAAGTAAAAGGAGCGCAAAGGACAATTTCTCTTCCTTCTTCAGTGTTTTCAATCTCGGATTTGAATTTTTGTACAAATTCTAAAGACTCTACTTGAGTCTTGTGCATTTTCCAGTTACCAGCAAGTACGATCTTTCTCACAGCTTGATTACTTTTAATTTCTACTTTCGATTGCAAACTTAAGTTTACGACCAAAGTAGAAGTTAAGGCTAGATTATATACAAATAGAATTAGTTAACTGTGGACTGTTGAATATAATGTGAATTAATAGATTTGACGGTGAGTGAGCATCTCTAAGCACCGTATTAAAAAATATGGGAATGTAACATGGGTTTATTTGATGATATTAATCGTTTTTTGGAAGATAGGTTAGATGAATTTTTACGCAACAATCCCCATTTAGAATTACAAGCGATTGAAGAGCAACTAAGAGAACAAGAACAAGATACCCAAAAGCTGATTGCCCAACTACAGCACAAAGAAACCAGTCTGCAACAGGAGATAATGGATATTGCCGAAAAAATCCAGACTTGGCACAGTAGAGTTAGTAAAGCTCAAGCAGCCAATAGACAAGATTTGGCTGAAGCAGCAAAGGAAAGGGAAGCTACATTACTACGTCAAGGAAATCAAGTTTGGGGGCAAATGGAAGGAACCAAACAGCGCATTTTACAATCAAAACAACTACTAGAACAAATTAAACAACGCCGTCAAGAAGTTAAAGCCAAATTTGCCCAACAAGCAGCCAGCAATAGTAATTACAGTAATAGCTATACTACTGGGTGGGAAAAGAATTTTGCTAATAGTAGTTATAGTAAAGCCGTCGATCCTTTGGAAGCAGAATTCCAAAAATGGGAGTTAGATGATGAGTTGGAACAAATGAAAAGAAATATGGGCAAGGGATAATAATTTTTGGTTCTTCTCACTAAAATGAATTTAGTAATCTTCCATAGCCGTTCTTATTTTAATGAGGTAGAGCCAAGACTGGCTACAATTTCTCTGGAGCTAGACGTGAAGTGGGTTTGAGCGAATTGCACCTAGATAATTTTATTATATAGCGAGCGCGATTTTTGGGATCAATATATCTTTTTTGTGTCCATGTATGGAGTAAAAAGAAAAAACCGCTATGGTTCTTGCTATATAGGCTTTCGGGGAGTAAATAGTATTTTTGTATGGGGGAAGTTCAGTTATATTAATTATCAGTAATTTTATTACAAAATATTAGTTATAACGTCGAATCCTGCTTGTTTAAAATGTTTATCGAAAGTTAAAACTTTATTTATACCTTTATTCCACATTACAAAAAAAGAAAGACAATCAACTAAACCCCACTGCTTATCCCTATATTTTTTATATTCTTCAAAACCGTTGTTAAAAAGTTCTGAGGTTGCTACTATTTCTACATTGTCAGCATAAATAAACTGTTCAATAATTTGTATCGCTTCTTGTTTATACTTCCGAGATAAACCATTACCAATTTCGAGTAAAACAGCATCCGTAGTAACGAAATAAGAGGTTTCTAGTGTATCTCCTAGTTCTAAAGCTTGTTGATGATAATCATCAGGTTCATTAACTAGTGCAATAATAAATCCTGTATCAATGAATATCTGTTCCTGCACTTTCCCCTCTATTCATGTAAAAATCAAAACTAGTACTTAAATCTCTAGGCGCATCGGTAATTTTAATATTTTTTAATTCTTTAAATAAATTCTTGCCTTTAATATTTTTGTTAAGTGAAGAAGATGCTTTCTTGTTTTCTATATTTTGTATTGCATTCAATATTAGTTTATTTTGCTGATAAACTTTGCTTATTAAAGAAAATTTTTCTTCATCTTCTTTATTTTTTGCTACGTGATAAGCCTCTTGTAAGATCAATATACATTGCTGATAAACTACTAAATCTTGACATATTAGTTCTGTTAATAGATTAAATACTATAACGGTAAAAGTAACTACTCCTATTCCACTTATCCCAATTAATGTAATATATTTTGATATAGCTTGTATTTTAGTTGCTGATATTCCTATTACATTTATAAATATCCAAATCAACACTATAGACATGATAGGAACAATTACGTTTATTAGTAATTTACTTCCTGTTTTAAAAATACTTGTTATTTTGAATGTTATTTCCGCTTCTTTTATTTCTTCAATTTTGTATTTGTCGCCAATTTGTTTGATAAAAGTGTGATAATTACTACAATCAAAGTTACTTTGGACTATCGCAATAGATTTTTTCCATGTTTTTAATATTAAATTTTTCCAATCCCTATACAACTGAATAAAGAAGTATATACTTAATACTACCATAGCAAACAAAAGTCCATAAACAGCATGATAAATAAGATTATCAGAAAAATTTAATTCTAAAAAAATACGAATTAACAATAAATTGATTATCATCATAAACAAAATTAGCACTAACCATCTATTTTTCCAGATGCTATCCATAACACTTTTTTTTAGTGTTACTTTTTTGTCGATAAAATTAAACTTGCTATTTCCTTTAGGGATAAATTCTTTTAGTTCCTCTAAAATCCCAGATGATTTTTGCTGAGTATTTTGATTAGGTTCTTGATTATTACTGAGTTCTGATGAAATATTCATGATTCATAAAAATTTTTCAATGCTATCTATAAGAAATAACAATTCGCTTTTTGGACTGGTAAAATTATAAGATTTACTTAATACTTGCAAACGTAATGTAAACGAGGCATCACTATCTATGACTGTTAGTACTAGCACACCAGAATTTTGTCGAGGAATTGATTATTTTCAAGATGAACTGCCTGGTTTCGCGGAATATGGACAAAAGCCAGCAATAGGAGAGGGAGAAAAAGCTATATCATCTCCTACGGATAAAAATGCAGTTTATCAAACTCTTTTGGCAGCAGATGCCCTACGCTATCTCACACTACAAATCACTGCTAGTAAACAGTCAGGACACCCAGGGGGTTTTGCCAGTATCGCTGATGGAATAGCATCTTTAGTGATGCTTGGTTACAAAAATATTATTACGGAAGTGGGACACCATGCCCCAGGATTTTATAGTAAAGTATTCTTAGACCGTTCCCTAGAAGCGATGGGAATTAAGACAGTGCAGGATATGCGCGATCGCTTTCGGGAAATGCACGGACTTTTAGGTCATCTTTCAGGGCAAATTCCTGGCTTACTCAATCCCGCAGGACCATTAGGACAGGGGCAACATTTTGCCATGGCGGGTGCTAAACTCCATCCAGGGGTCTTATTTCCTGTAACTATTGGAGATGGTGGTTTGGGAGAACCCTACGTCATGAGTAGTTTTGGTCATTTTCATACCGCTTATCCAGAAGTGACAAACTTTCTACCAATTCTAGTTTGGAATGGATACTCTCAAGAACACCACAGTATGGTATCCACCAAAACTAATGAAGAAATGATTACCTACTGGAAAGGTAATGGTTTTACCGAAATCATTTTAGTAGATGCCAAAGATTACAACGATACCAATCAACCAGGAGACTATGTAGATAGTACCGAATTTTCCTTTGAAGGGAGAATGGCATTTACCCAAGCCTTATTGGAAGCAACCGATAAAGCTGCTAAATCTGCTCTGGGAGGTAAACTTACCGTACTAATTGTTAAACAATTAAAAGGTGCAGGAGTTCATAAAAGAGGAGCTAAAGCCCATAACCTATATCCAGGGGATACAGTAGATAAAGATTATATCGCTAGTGCGCTCAAAGATAGAGCCTTAACCCCTGAAGCTTGGTCGTTAGTAAGACAGAATTGTTTCAGAGCAGGTGGTGGTTCTTCTGTTGATACAGTAGTTACCGAACAAGAATTACCCCTACCAGATTTAGGCACAATTCCTCTACAAGAGTTTACTGTAGGAGGAGATAAAAAAGTCGCTACTACTGCAATGGGTGAAATTGTCGCTTATGTTGGACAACAAGACCCCAATTTTGTCGTTACTAATGCAGATGGTAATGCAGCATCAGGTATCAACAATATCAATGTTGCTCTCAAAATTGTTCACCCTACAGTAGATGAAGATTATTTCCAACAACCCCAAGGACAGGTTTATGAACCTCTCAGTGAAGATGCTTGTGCTGGTTTAGCTGCTGGTTTAGCTTTATTTGGAGCCCGTACCCTTTGGTGTTCCTATGAATCTTTCGTAGTTAATGGTCTTCCTGTTTGGCAAACTGTAACCCAAGCGATGGCAGAATTACGCCGTTCTACCCCTTCTACTATTACTCTCTTTACCGCAGGAGCATTAGAACAAGGGCGTAATGGTTGGACCCATCAACGCCCAGAAATTGAGAATTACTTTGCAGCGATGATGCGTAATGGCAATGTTTTTCCTCTATTTCCCTGTGATGCTAACAGTATCCAAGTCTGTTATGAATGGGCGTTGGGAACCAAAAATAAGGGGATTACGATTACTGCAAGTAAATCTCCTCTTCCGATTCGTACAACTTTGGCACAAACTAGAGAAGGTTTAGAAAAAGGCGCGGTAACTTTACAAGAAATCCCTGGAGATAAACAAGTTATCTTTGCAGTCATCGGTGATATAACTCTTATCCCCGCATTTGAAGCAGCAGAAACCTTAAAAGCCCAAGGAATCGGCTCAAAAATTGTTTCTGTGATCAATCCTCGTCGTCTTTATCGCTCTAGTGATGTTGCTTGGGATACTATGTCTCAAGAAAAAGATGGTAATTTCCTTTCTGATGCAGAGTTTGCGACTATCTTTGATGGTGATGCTTTAATTGCTGTTACTGGTGGTTCCAGTGCGATGTTAGAACCTGTAATGTTACGCAGCAATAGTAAACGAGATATGTTTGCTTGGAAGCGTGGGGAAACTGGTAATAGTGCTGGTCAAATTATGGAGTTTAACGGGATTACTGCTTCTGCGTTTGTTAAAAGAGCCAAAGAGTTAATGAGCTAGATTTTAATATACCAGGGTGGGCATTGCCCATCCTAAGATTCATCTCCTTCTTTAAGGCTTTTTATCCACTTGTATAACGAAGAAAGCGATCGCATTTATTGGTGCGATCGCCCTTAAATGAAGTATTTGGTAATTAATAATTAAAGTAAATTCATCACCAAATACCAAACTATCAGCAGTACTTCCCATAAAAGAACCATTAACATCCAAGCTGGCATTTTGCCCAAAGATAATACCATTAGGATTAAGAAAAAATAAATCTGCATTTCCCAGTACCCCTAACACGCCATCAATATTAGAAAGATTATTTCCTGTAACTCGACTAAATATTCTTTCTATCCCTGTAGGGTTAGCAAAATAGACTCTTTCTAAATCTCCGATATTAAATTCACTAAAACTATGGAATAAATTTGTCCCTCTTTCTGCTCCACCTTCAATTAAACTGGCTGGTAAATCTTTAATAGTGGCGTTGGGGGTAACAATAGAATTGTCATTACCCAAGGTTTTATCGGGAATTAGTTGAGCCAAACTTGATTGATTTTCTACAGTAAATCCTAAGCTCACAAATATAATAATTGCTTTTAAGCAGTTATTCTTTCTTGGTTTATTGATCGGCACTTTATATTATTTATTATTGTCTTAGGCGATTATTATATCAACTGAAATCTCTCCGAAAAATTAAGATTTAAGCATTTTATCAATCGACAATTTTTTGA
>JASJDB010000122.1 GCA_030065315.1 Xenococcaceae cyanobacterium MO_167.B52
GCAATGCTTTTGGTGATTTCAGCAAATTGTTTGGCACCTTCAGATTTGAAATTGAGATATACTTCCCAACTATTACCAATTTCCCCTGCACCATAATAGGCTCTTTGAAGGCTTTTGCCAGTTAAACCAGTTTTATCGTAAAGTTTTTCGCTTAATTCGGCAATTCTAGCTTGTTTGGCAGCAATTTCTTCGACTATTTCTGGGGAAGTTTCGGTAGTTTGGTTTTGTAATAGTTCTAAAATTTCCTGCTGACGAACGTTTAATTCTGCTGTGATTTCAGGGTCATCGGTTTGGGTTCTAAAGTCTAGTTGGGCTGTCCCACCCAAGACTTTTTCCGCATCTTGAGGGTCGCTGACTCCTGGTAATTGGACAATTATCCTGTCTTTGTTCGCCGTTTGGACTATAGCTTCAGACACTCCCAGTTTGTTGACTCGATTGCTGATCACATTTTTGACCGCTTCGAGCTTATCTGGAGTTATCTGAGTTACTTCTTCTGTTGTTTTGACTTGAATAGTTAATTGAGCTCCACCTCTTAAGTCGAGACCTCTTTGGGGAGGAAGATTGACCAAAGTTGCGATCGCTGCTATAACTAGCCCTAGGATTAGAACTAAATATGCTTGTTGTTTTTGCATCTACCACTTACCTGCTGCAACAAGTGCTATGATATAACCTTTTGCTGTGAAGCGAGTAGGGAATATTTGCAGTTATTTATAATTTGAGCAACTTTGGTAGGTCTCGAAGCATTTTACTTGTTCCATCAGTAATAGCCTGTTGAATTAAGTTAGGGAGCATATTAATGATATCTAGATTGGGAAAAATTTCACTAATTGGGGACTGATGATAAGCTGAGTCTTGATAAAGATAAATAGCTAAACTAGCTTTGCTATAGATCCACACTTCAGGAACACCGATCGCTCCATATACATCTAAAGTAGTTTTAGAGGTAACATCCGATTCTATTGCTAAATCAGGAGGGGGATAAAGATCTAAATCCATATTAATACAACCCCTGACTTTCGCTGCATTCTTGATATATAAACAAGTATCTGGCTCGACTCCTGCTATTTCTTTCCGTTTAAAAGTAGTTGAACCAAAGTCTTCCCAATCTCTTCCTTGATGTTCTAGTATTTTTTTGACAATATCAGCAATGATTCTGTGGGGTCGCTCATGGATAGCTAAAGGAGACATTATTTCTAATTTTCCCTGATAGTAAGTCAATCGAACTTGACGTTTTTCTCCTAGTTCAACTAGAACATTTTCAAAGTCTGACCAAGAAATGGAATCGATACTTATTGAGCTACCGGGAGCTAATTTAATTGTTTTTATCGGAACAGTAAGAGTCATTTTAAAAGTCCAATATCATATTCTTAATTTTCTCATTTCTCTAACTTTGCTAGAGAAATATTAGCTGCTTCTTTGACTTGGGGATGACTGTCTTTTGCCAGAAATTTTAGGGCGGAAAGACTTTTGGCAGTATTGAAATTGCCCAAAGCTTCTGCTAGTCTTTGGCGAATTAACCAGTCATCAGAACCAGCAAATCTCAGGATACTATCCACTGCCTCAATGGCTTTAATTTCCCCTAGAGCTGCGATCGCAGCTTGTTGTAAAATTACTTCATTACTATCTAAAGCTTCTAGTAGTAAATCTTTAGCTCGCTCATCTTGTAAGTTCCCCAAAGATACCGCAGCACTAAACCTAACTAACCAGTTATCATCCTCATAAAAAGCCCTGACCAAAGGCTCAAAAGCCCGAATATCTTGTAGATAGCCTAAAGCCCCTGCTGCATCGGCTCTAATACCATAGTCCGCATCATTTTTTAACAGTTCAATTAATAGAGGATAGCATTCAGGGGTTTTCTTTACTCCCAAGGCAAATACCGCCATAGAGCGCACGGGGAGAATCTCATCATATAAAACTTTTTTAATCAGGGGGACTGCCTCTTCTGGTGAAACTTCTCTCAAAGACACTAAAGCCAACAAACGATCTTTCGAGTTAGGACTGTCTAATTTAGTAGCAATCTCTTCTATATTTAATTTAGTCATGGTTATGTTATGAGTTTTATCTAGTAATTAATTTAGCTAAATCTTTAGACCACTGCGCCAACGCTGTAATAATAGAGGCATCCGAGCAATAAAAAATTTAAGTAATAATACCTTACTGTAAAAGTCAGAATAATGTTGTAATAACTGCCAGATATCAGCAACATTTAGCCACATATTCTTTCTTGATTGTAGATATTGGGCTAATTCTTGACCATCTAGAGAGCGGTTTAAATCAGGGGATAATTCTAGAGTTGATGGCAAAGTATTGGGATAGACAGATGAATCATATCTAGCATTTACCCAGAGAACATCCTTGCCTTTGTTGTAGTTTTTTGACTCTGGGTGTCCAAAACCAATATTCTTCACAAAAGAAGTTGTGGTAATAATGTGTATTTTATTGTGATATAAGGCTCCCAAGGTAGCAGCAATAACCCAATCAGTTTTAAGATTCTTTTCTAACCAAAACTGATAGGTCATGGTTCGCTTAGTTTCGACTGTGAGAGGGATATTAGTAAAACTACCAAAAGGATTATAGGGTGGTGATTGATTAACTAAGTCTATCTCTTGCCAACGATCTGACCAAATACCCCAACCCCAAGAAAAAACTCGCTTCGAGAGAATAAAATCTTGATCGGATTGGTTAAATTCTTCAGGGAAACTAGCATAAGCACTAATCGAAAATACCTCTTTGCGCTCGCAATATGCTTCTAACAAGCGACACATTCGCTCATAAAAACAAGGATTGGGTATAGTATCATCTTCTAGATACACAAGGGAATCATAATCAGAAAGGACTTCATGCAACCCTAAAATTACATTAAGATCGCAACCCAAGTTCTCAGGTCTAGCTACTATTTTGACAGGAACAAGATCAGATAATGCCCCCAGTAACTCAATAGACTGTTTAATTAAAGGTTCATCTTGTGGTTTCCTCGCACCATCGACAAAAGCAATTATTTGTTGTGGTAATAGAGATTGTTGACTAACACCAACTAGAACTTCTTTGAGTAAGTCAGGACGAGTAAAAGCAACGAGCACTAGGGGCGGTAGTTTTTCAGGAATCTTTACTTGATCTAGACAAACAGGTAATTCTTGGTCATTACTCATCGTTTTAAAATCCAAGATTTTCTTAATAAATAAGCGGTAATATCAATTCTTAAAAGTAATAAGAGACTTAGTAGAGAGTAAGGGCAAGAGCCCTAATCCTAAAGGATACACCTTCGGATAAGGATTCGCATCGCATCGCAATAGTAATAATAAAGCGTTTAGACTTTTTTTATGATAAAAAATAATTACCTTTAATCTCTAGTTATTTTCGAGAAATGGCATAATATTTTCTTAGAAAAAATATTTAAGAGCTAAAAAATTAAGCTCTAGCCATAAAATATTATCCATTCATGACAAGTTAAGACTAAGTTTTAGAAGAGTAAAATTAAGACATTTAATGATTTCAGAAAACAAAATTATTTGTCGTAAATACCTTGATAGAAATACAGATAATAGACCTCAAAGAGAAAATATTTATGATCATTAGGTAAACAAATTAAGCACCTTAAGCCTAGGCGATTCAACTGCTACTGTACAATGCCTCCAATTAGGGTTAATTAACAAAAAGACCTGCTTGGACATCTCGCTTAAATTTCTCTATTTTTTCTTCTAGAGCCACAGTTACAGACTCGATGTGATCATCTTTACTTAGCAAAGGACGAACCGTTTGAGTCACTTTAAGTAATTCTGCTGCTGCTGCTTTTTGTCGAATCCAATCTCTACTCCGTCGCAGAACTATTAGAGGATCAAATTGATTACTAACTTTACCCCATCCACCCCCTTTACCTTTAGGCTGATGTAAACGATTAATATGTGTAGGTTGATAATCCAAATTCATAGATAAACACCAATCTTGCCACTTAATCGCTAAGATACTAGGATGAGTAATTATTGGAATCCAAGGGACTCTCAAGGCATCAGCTACTATCACCCCGTGCATGGCTTCAGCTAGTAATACTTCTGTTTGATTAATTTGCTCTAATACTCTTTCTACAGGACTACTAGGATTTATATAGCCAAATCCAAGACTATCACAAACTGCCCTCCAGCCTTCACCAGCAAAGTTATAGTGAGGCATATAAGAAAATTTGTAACGTTTACGACTATCTGGAAAAATAAAGCGTCTAACTAAAACTGCGCCATCAGTGATCGCAAGATCAGAAGAAACATTGATGGATTGAGCCGATACAGGACCTCGTAAACAATAAATGAAATATGACTCATCAAGACTTGGTGGCCCTTTTTCGTAACCTACACCTGTACTAAATATTACCCGTTTTTTAGCTCTAGAAGTCCGCCTGGGTAGAGCATCATTAATTAGTGTACCTAATCCAACAAAAGCAGTTGTTTCATCTTCATCTAAAATGCCAGGAATGAGCTTTTCCCACAACCAAAGATTGAGATAATCTCCAAAATTTTGTCTTCCATCAGGATATTTGCAGTAGTACAGTTTCATGGCAAATTGTTTGATATATATATGGCGATCACCTAAAACTAATAAATCTTAAACCCAAGACAAGCCAAGCGGTTTAGAGCTTGAAGACGATTTGTAACACGATATTTACAAATTCTTCATAGAACTCACATTTGTAAGAGTTTGGCAATGCCAAACCCTTAAAACTTCTCTCAGTCGGTCATAATAAGTAAATTAAATTCCTAACAGCTTAAACTGTCTGGGGTTGTTGTTGGGGCTGGAATTGGAAGAGAGAATAAACTACATTACGACGAATATCGCTCATCATCTCTAGGAACATTTCATAACCCTCTTGTTTGTATTCAATAAGAGGGTCTTTTTGTCCATAACCTCGCAAACCGATAGACTCTCTTAGTCCGTCCATAGTTTGGAGGTGTTCGCGCCACAGAGTATCAATTTGTTGGAGAATAAAGAATCTTTCTGCTTGACGCATCAATCCTGGTTGCATACTGTCAACTTGATTTTCTTTGAGGTCATAGGCTTTGCGGACTTCTTCATGGAGGAAGGTTTTAATTTCCCCGACAGTCATATCTTCTAGATGAGTGGGTTCTAAGTCTTCGAGGAGATAGATAAATTCTTTGACCTTATCTACCATCTTGTCTAGTTTCCACTCTTCAGGCGGTAGTTCGGGATTGATATAAGCATCCACGATTTCACTCATGGTTTTTTCAGCATACTCAATTACTTGTTCTTTGAGGTCTAATCCCTCTAAAACCCGACGACGTTCGGCATAGATAGCACGACGTTGATTATTCATTACTTCGTCATATTCAAATACCTGTTTCCTGGTGTCGTAGTAGAAAGTTTCTACTTTCTTTTGCGCTCCTTCTAAAGAATTGGTAAGCATTTTGGACTCGATCGGCATATCATCTTCAACCCGCATCATTTCCATGAGTCTGCCAACGCGATCGCCACCAAAAATCCGTAACAGATTATCTTCTAAGCTCAGGAAAAATCTAGTTGAGCCTGGGTCACCTTGTCTTCCTGCTCTACCCCGTAATTGGTTATCAATGCGACGAGATTCATGACGCTCCGTACCGACTACGTGCAATCCTCCCAGTTCAATTACTTCATCATGTTCTTTATCGGTAAGATCTTCGTATTCTTTGATGATTGCTTGATATACTTCCCGGAGTTTTATGAGTACTGGGTCTTCTACTGGTGCGTTTTCTGCTGCGATCGCAATTTTCTCTTCCGCTTCTAGTTCGGGAATACTTTGTTCGCCATATTCTTTGGCTGCAAACTTAACTGCTTCTTTAAGCATTTTTTCGGTTCCAGCCGATAGTTTGGTGGGGAAAATATCAGCAGAAGCAGCCCAAGTTTTCTTTTTCTGATTTGCACCAGGAGCAAACCCCTGAGGTGCTTTCTTACCTCCGTTCAATTTGGGCACCCCAGCCATTAAGCTATCATCTTCAGGAATGGCAATTTTAGGCATAAAATACTCCCGTATCTTTAACCTTGCCATATAGTCTGCATTACCACCGAGGATAATATCTGTACCACGACCAGCCATGTTAGTAGCAATGGTTACAGAGCCTTTTCGCCCTGCTTGGGCGACAATTTCTGATTCCCTTTCCACGTTTTCAGGACGAGCATTGAGCAGGTTGTGGGGAATTTTTCTTTCTTGGAGCAGAGAAGAGAGCAACTCTGATTTTTCCACACTAGTTGTACCAACTAGTACTGGGCGACCCAGTTCGTGCATTTCGGTACAATCTTCCGCTACCGCTTGCCATTTACCAATTTCTTTCCGATAAACCGCGTCAGGTAAATCATACCGTCTGGACTTAAGATTAGTGGGAATAATTGTTACTTGTAGGTTATATACTTTCTCAAATTCTGTTTCTTCCGTTTTGGCGGTTCCTGTCATCCCTGCCAATGTAGGATAGAGCAAGAAAAAGTTTTGATAGGTAATACTGGCTAAAGTTTGAGTTTCTTTTTGAATCGGGACATTTTCTTTCGCTTCAATGGCTTGGTGCAAACCATCACTCCAACGCCTTCCAGCCATTACCCTACCAGTAAACTCGTCAACGATGACAATTTCATCATTGCGAACCATATAGTTAACATCTTTGGTAAATAATTCTTTGGCTTTAAGAGCATTAAAGATATAGTGCGCCCAAGGATTTTCGCGATCAAATAAATCCGTTACTCCCAAGAGTTTTTCGGCTGTTTCAAACCCTTCATCACTCATCAAAACATTACGAGCTTTTTCATCTACCTCATAATCCCCTGGACCATCTTCTACTTCTTGTTTAACTAATTTTTCGGCAATTTCTGCTGCTTGGAGATATTTCTCAGTAGGGCGTTCAATCTGTCCAGAGATAATTAAAGGAGTTCTCGCTTCATCAATTAATACTGAGTCAACCTCATCAATAACACAGTAATTGAAAGGACGCTGTACTACTTCCTCCATTACTGTTGCCATATTATCCCGCAAGTAGTCAAAGCCTAACTCACTGTTGGTGGTGTAGGTAATATCACAGGCATAGTTTTTCTTTCTTTCAGCAGGACTCATTCCTCCTTGAATTAGTCCTACCGTTAAGCCCAAAAAGCGGTGAACTTGTCCCATCCATTCCGCGTCCCTTCTAGCCAGGTAGTCATTGACTGTAACAACATGAACCCCTAAACCAGTCAACCCATTGAGATAAGCAGGAAGAGTACAGACTAGGGTTTTTCCTTCCCCTGTTTTCATCTCTGCTATTTGTCCCTTGTGAAGAACAATACCACCTAGGAGTTGTACGTCATAGTGACGCATTCCTAACACCCGCACACCTGCTTCCCTAACTACGGCAAAAGCTTCTGGGAGAATTTCCTCAAGAATATCGTTTCTTTCTTCTCTGTTTTTCGCCTTGTCTAGTAAAGCTCTAAATTCCGCAGTTTTACCTCTTAATTCTTCATCGGATAGCTTTTGAATATCTTCTTCTAACAGGTTGATTTCTGCTACTAGAGGTTGGAATTTTTTTAATTTACGGGCATTGGGATCGCCTAGGAGTTTCTTAAACATAATAAATCTATTTTTAGGACTATATCTGTATTCTGATGTATTTAGGATTATGGGAATTTGGATTAAGTTTACCTCAACATCAGTTAGCTCTCTGTGGATGAAACAGTAAAGTAGGGCAATGACTGGTTGGTAGTATTTACTCACCTCGGAATGCGGTCACCGCAGGCTCCGTCATTTTATGGCGGGGTAACGGTGACGAAGTCGAAGCAGGCTCCGTCGTTTGATATCCGAAGGTGTATCCTTTAGGACGGCGGAGTACCTTCGACTCTTAACAGATTTTATCATTTTGCCTTCCTTGCAATTAATGCCAAATGGACTAGTAGAGTTACGGATATCTCTAATAGAGGTTTATGGAAAGACCTCTTACGTAAGTACTAACAAGTCATTGCTACAGCTCATAATATTCCAAACCAATTTGGGTCGATATAATTGACCCTAGCACAGGGTTCTAAAACTGAGAGGATTGTTTTGCCATAACTGCGACAGTTAACTCGATGATCTAGTAAAGCCACAATTCCTTGGGATTCTCGTAGAGGTACAATAGCTTGCTGTAGCATATTAAGAGCAGTAGGTAAAAGATACAGACGAAACCAATCTTTACGCCGACGTTTGTAGTAAGCTACTGTACCAGCAACTAAAGGATTTTCTAAGGATGGTAAAGGCAAAGTAGCAATAATTAAAAGCTGTGGTGTGGGCAATACGTTTTGGTGTTGTTTCCAGAATTGCCATCCTGTAACTAATACCCCATCTTGAGGTAATTCTGTGCGATCTACTTTCACTCGCGAGCCAAATTCACCAGCTAAAGATGATCCCACTTGCGCCCTCAGAGGAACATCCTCCACTAAAATTACAGTGGGTTTATTGGTGCTAAAACCTACCAAAATACGAGTTTGTTCTAGCAAGGCATTCCGAAATTCTGGTGTATTGGGGAGAGGAAGACGAGAAGGTAAATAGAGACGAATATGTTCGTATTGTCGGTTCGGGGAAAATTTGACAAAAAGTATTTCAGGTAAGCCTAATTTCTGACGATAGGTAGAATCATCAGATTCGTTGGTGAGGAAACTTCCGATCATAACTAGGGGTTGTCGATTCCAAATTCCTTCCAGGTAAGTAGCAATTTCAATGGGTGCACCATGAATCTGGAATAACCCTGTAGCTGTTTGACGAGAAGTCCAAAAGATTTGATCTGAAACTAAATTATTTGGGGATATATGTTGCCAAAATTCGGTGAATTTAGCAGTTAAACAGTTTTGAGCAGCTAATTTTTCCCCTAGATTGCTTAAGATTGCTTTTTCGTCTGCTTCTAATAAATAGCATTTATAGGGGTTAGAAGGATGAGAGAAAACAGTTTTAGTTAATTTGACTCTGGTATTACGGATTAGTTCTGCGTATTGTGGATTAGCTTGCAATAGTTCGTCCCAGTCTGATCCTGTAAGGGTGATGGTTAGTTGCTGTCTTACTAATTCTTCTAACTCATCAGCACCGTCAATAATGGTGGGAATCTGGTCAGGAAAACGGTTTTCTTGGTACAAGCGATCACGTAACCAGCTTTCAGGGGTAGTTAAGAGTATCTGGTCATTGTCTTGCCATTGATCTCCCTGCCGAACTTGTTTGGTAATTCCTAGCCAAGCTTGTAATCGGGGAATTTCAACCGTTAGGAGATGTTTTTGTATGGGGACAGAAGCAACGATAATTACTGACCAATCTCCCATTAAAGCAGGCATGAGGTAGCTCAGAGAGTATTTACTGAAGCTACTACCAGTTTGCATCAAGGCTGGACGACCTAAGCGTAAGGCTCTGGCGACTAACCGCGCCATTGTTAAATGATGGGGCCATTGTGGTGCGGATTTTTTGCGTAAAAAGTCTCTTAGGGAAGAATGAACCTCTACTTCTATCACAACGAATTTTATTTTTGCTTTCTAGCTTCAGATTAAAACTCTTCTTGGGGAAATACACCAGGTCGAACTTCAATAACTTGAGTTTTGCTGTTTCTGATGACTTCTATTTCTAGAGTTTGTCCAATTTTACTGCTTTCTACGGTTTCTTGAACTTCTACGGAGGTTTCAATAGGGCGATCACCAATTCGGACAATAGTATCTCCTGCTCGAAATCCAGCTTTTTCTGCGGGAGAATTGGGGACAATCTTGACAATTAGCACCCCTTTATCTTCAGTAATCTCAAAATCTAATCTTGCTTGACTATTGATTTCTTTTTTCGCTTCTGGGTTGAGATTGATCATGTGGACACCCAAGTAGGGATGATCTGCTTTACCCTTAGCAAATAGTTGATCGGCAATCCTTTGGGCTGTTTCAATAGGAATAGCAAATCCTAATCCCTGAGCATCCGCGCGAATTGCGGTATTGATTCCCACTACTTCCCCCTTCGCGTTCAGTAAAGGTCCTCCAGAATTGCCAGGATTGATCGCTGCATCGGTTTGGATAAATCGCACTCGCTTATCTGGGACTCCTACTTGAGAGCTAGAGCGACCTACGGCACTGATAATACCTACTGTTACTGTGTTATCTAAACCTAAAGGATTACCAATTGCGATCGCCCATTCTCCAGGAGAGAGGTTTTCCGCTTTACCTAAAATTGCTTTGGGTAAATCCGTTCCATCTATCTTCACAACTGCCACATCAGTAATCGGATCGATTCCTAACACTTCCCCTTGATAAATTTGACCATCTCTCAGGGTAACTTTGACTGTTTTAGAACCTTCTACTACATGAGCATTAGTAATTAAACGTCCATCTTCACTAATAATAAAGCCCGAACCTGTCCCCCTTTCTACCCTTTCTTGAATATTATCTTCTTCCCCAAAAAAGCGACGGAAAAACGGTTGAGTAAACTTATCTGGTAAAGAGGAGGTGAGTTGACGAGAAGCATCAATACGAACTACCGCAGGTCCTACTTTTTGTACTGCTTGAGCAATAAAATTGACATTCTGATCCAGACTCACTTCTGAGCGTTGGGTAGGAAGACTTGGTATGACACGAGAATGGACCTGGGGTGTTTCAATAGTTAATGGCTTTTTTTCACGATAACTACTGCCGACAAACCCGATTCCTGTGCCAAGTACCAATATGCTGAGATAGAAACCAAGTTTGTTTAATGATAAGTTCATATTTTTTTGCTTCCCTTGGGGTTGCGCCTTATACAAATTATAGAACTCTGATTGAAAAATATTGTGGATTTTTGAGAGTTAAATTTTTAACTAATACAAAAAAACTGCGTTTCTATCTAAATAGCAACACTGGAATCTGGGAACTCCGCAACATCTGTGCTGTAGTACTACCAATTACCAAATGACGAATTCGATTATGACCGTAAGCTCCCATAATTAGAAAGTCAATATCGTGATTGTTAATGTATTTTTCCATTTTCACTTCTGGTTCCCCAGTAAGTAATTGGCAAGTTGGTTCTAGGTTAGCTGCCAATGCAGTTTTTTCTGCTGTTTTAAGATGGTTTAAGGCTGCTTTTTTGTCTCTATGGGCAATAGTAATTATATGAAATTCTAGATCTTTAAAGACAGGAAGTTCTATTAAATATTTTAAAGCTTTTTGACAGCTTTTTCCTCCATCATAAGCAAGTAAAACTCGATTTACTTGCTTAAATTCTCTAGGTGTAACTAAACAGGGTTTATGACTAGCTCTGACAATTCTTTCCATATTTGCCCCTAGATGTTCTGTAGCAAAATCGGCTGCTTCTCCCCGTTTTCCTAGTATTATTAAATCAGCATTGGCTTCAAAGTTGTGGAACAAATCTACCAAAAAACCAGTTTCATGAGTTAACTTAATGTTATTTATTTCTCTACTAGATAAAAAAGCTTCTGCTTGTTCGAGAATATATTTGGCTTGCTTCTGATTAATTTTAGCTCTATCTCTTTCTAACTCTACTAAATCATCCAACAGTTGTTGATAAGAATCTATCCCAATGCTGCCACTAAAATCTTGAGTTTGGACTGCTTTTTCTTTACGCAGATCCGTAACATACAAAACTTCTATTTCCACATCCATATACATTGCTAACCAAGCGCAATATTCATAACTAACTTGGGAGTAGGACGAACCATCAGTACATAAAAGAATTTTCATCATTTAACATTTATCATTTAATATTTATCATTAATTATTGGTGAGCAAATAATTAATGAACATTTTTGTGAGTTTATTTGATTTTTAGTTAAATTAAGGCAAGATTTTCTTGTATTCTGTTTTGTCGTGAATTGCTAAACGATCTATTAAAGTTGCACTAGCTTCATTTAGTCCAACTAAATTAACTTCAATACCATTACGACGGAAGTTTAAAACTACTTTATCAATTGCAGCGATCGCAGATTGATCCCAAAGATGAGCATTGGTTAAATCTATCTTAACTAAATCTATGTCTTCTTTAAAGTTAAAAACTTTGAGGAAGTTATTAATTGAAACAAAGAAGATTTGACCAGCTACGCTATAAATGCGTTCATTTCCATCAGGACTAAGTAAAGTATCGACAAATACAAGATCAGCTAGTTTACGAGAGAATAAAATTGCATTTAAAGATATTCCTACCACTACCCCTAAAGCCAAATTACTAGTAAAAACAGTAATAACTACAGTAGTTAACATTACCGCAGTTTCACTACGAGGTACTCGTTTAACATTGCTAATAGATGACCAATTAAAAGTACCAATAGATACCATAATCATGATCGCTACCAATACAGCCATGGGAATTACTGCTACCCATTGATTTAAAACTAATAAGAAAAATAATAATAAAACTCCTGCACTTAAAGTAGATAAACGGGTTCTGCCTCCTGATTTTACATTAATTACGGACTGTCCAATCATTGCGGAGCCAGCCATACCTCCAAAAAAGCCTGAAATAAAATTACCAATTCCTAAAGCTTTGACCTCTTGATTTTTATTACTAGAAGTATTGGTTAACTCATCCACTACATTAGCCGTCAAAAAGCATTGTAAAACCCCCACAATCGATATGGCGAAGGCAGTGGGGAAAATAATTTGCAAAGTTTCGAGACTAACAGGTACTTGAGGCAAGCCAAAAAGAGGCAAACTTTCAGGTAATTCTCCCATATCCCCCACTGTTGGCACATTAATGCCGAAAAATTGGGTGATAGTTGTAATTACGACAATTGCTACCAAAGGAGAAGGCACAACTGTAGTTAAGCGTGGTAGCAGATAAATGATTGCCAATCCCGCAGCTACCAAAGCATAGACGTGCCAAGGTATTACCTCATCAGGAAGATCGAATAATTGGGGTAATTGTGCCTTAAAAATTAAAATACCTAAGGCGTTAGCAAAGCCAATTGTGATGGCACGGGATATAAATTTGGCTTGATTCCCAATTTGAATTAAATTCCAACCTAATTGAAAAATCCCTGCTAATATCGTTGCTGCTAGAAGATACTGTAAACCATTACTACTTACTAATCCTGTCATTAATAATGCAGTACCACCCGTTGCAGCGGTAATCATCGCAGGACGACCGCCTAAAAAAGAAGTAATTACAGCAATAATAAAGGAAGCATATAAACCGACTTTCGGATCGACTCCTGCTATAATCGAAAACGCGATCGCTTCTGGAATCAAAGCCAATCCTACTACTGCTCCTGCTAGAATGTCCGCTTTAATGTTGCTCGTCCATTCTTCTGGTCTGAATAACTGCTGCAATTACTTCCCTCCCGTTGTTTTGAAATTTAATACATACTCCAGTTTACAAAACTTTACCCACATTGCCCTTACGAGGATTTTTTTGCTAGAGGGATTTTTAGCACTTCTGTATTTTCCTGCTGGAAATTGTTGGATATGTGACTTACCCGAAGTTCGCCTATCGGCAGAACGGGGGCTTCTGCGAGATAAGCTAACAAATGCTGCATAGTACTACTCTGGAGGCAGTAATCCAGGACAAGTGAAAACAAAAACGTCCCTGATTCCCTTCTTCTGAGAAGATATAGCTTTGACGGTAGAAGTAAAGTGAAAGAACTTATGGTCATTAAAGACTAAGAACTCTTTAGGATTTAGAATTTTGGTCAAAATCGGTTTGCTGTCTTTAGATTTATAGAGGTAGGTTTCTCCACCTTCAATCCTTTCTCGATTAATGCAGAATATGCCCACCAGATCTACACCATCTCTGTGAATACCTTCTGGTGCTGGCTGACCGATTTCATGAACAGAAGTGACAGTTCTAATCTGATGAACAGCGACCTCATTAGGAGCGGAACAAACCTGACAGAAATCAAAGAACTCCAAGAGGACTTTTTTAAAGTCTTCAAGTTCGATTAGGGCATCATCTAGTTCTGAATACTCTCTGACTATATTGCCCAGTAAAGGATTATATTCTTTACTTTGAAATAAGCGGTCATGAGGTAACTTGACTAAGCTAGCGTCAGATAGTTTAAAGCGAGATAACCGTCTGAAGCGATAGTTTCCTTCTAGATAGGGATCGGCAGGTAGATCGTCAAAGAAAGGCTCAATTTTATCTAAATTGACAGAATTGAGTGTTTCCAAAGCATAGTCGGTAAGACAATTAAAGTTTAAAGTTTTTGATGAGGGCAACATGATCTTTTCTCCTCTGGCTTTGAGTAACCCTAGGTGTTCGGAGGTACTGATAAAACTAGCTGACTTTTGTTTAAGGCGATCGCTAATGGTCAAATCGCTTCGCTCAAATTCAGAGTTTTGAGGGACTGAATTCGGCATTCGGAATTAGATAGGGTATTAGCCTTGACGGACGGCTGAAATGTTTGAGTTTTCCTCGCCATCTCCACTCACTCTCAAACATTGTATTCTTTCCTTTAGGCGACCCAAAATTGGGGAGGGGGACCAAAGCCTATTCCCAATAACTCTATGCGAAGGGGTTATCCGAAGGTGTACCCTTTAGGGATCCTTTAGGGCAAACTAATAACTCATGACTATTAATATCAAGTCTTGTAGGTTTAATTACTACTATTTTACCGCAAAAATTGCATAACTGCCTTGACCAACGGTCAGAGCAGGCTCCGTCGTTTTACAAGTCCGCGTCGCCTGGGGTCTCCCCAGGCGTTTATGACGGACGTGGCGGAGTAATCTCTGACTGAATGACGACAACATGATATAGAGAATGCTGCTTGTCCGATATTTATCTTGCTTCTGCCGAAAAGGAGGTTCTTTCAGGAGTTTCAAAATCTAAACTTGTAGTAAAAACAAAATATTTTTAATCATAAATTGCCACTTTTGTCAACATAATGTTAATATAACTCATACAAGCAGTTCTTGACTGTTTGTTCAAAAATACACACTTCTCTCGAAGTAATTTAGAAAGTTCAATGAAATGTGAACCTATCAAACCCAAGCCGAAAGCAGTTGATAGTTCAACTGAAGTCTTAATGGTAGTTGCTCTCCTCTTGTAATGATCCTGGTTGAGAAATGTTGCCTAAAGACTCTACATTCGGCACACTTCAAACCCTGATTGAAATTTACAAGGAGACACAGCTATGTTACCTAAACTTCCCGATTTCTCTTTAAGCCTAGAGCAGCAGTTTGATTTACATAAGTATGAGCAACTAGTCAAAGATATTCCGCGTCCTGAATTGGAGAACTTGTTCATTCAGGTAATTCGTCTCAAAATGGCTCAGGAAAATCTGGCTAAGGGTGTAATCAAAGATTGTTTATTGAAATAAGTCTCTCCTAGCAGCTTTGATAGGACTTGGGAGTACAGCGATCGCGTAAAACTTTTCGTATTGCTTTACTCCTAATTCGTCCCACAAATCGATTGCAGACGAGTTTTATATCCTGCCTTGGTTAGTACCTCTATGATTTGCTGTAAGTGAGTTAGTCCCCTAGTCATTAGCACTAATTCTAAATCTGCTGATTTTAGAGGTAAACAGGAAAATTCTCTTTGATGATGGACTTCCACAATATTGGCTCCAGTCTCAGCGATATACCTGGTTACATCCGCTAAAACTCCAGGTACATCCCTGATTTCAACTTCCAGTCTTACCAACCGACCAGAACGAACCATGCTACGTTGCACAATCTCCGCTAAAATAGGCAGGTCAATATTACCGCCACTGAGAATTATCCCTACTTTATGACCAACAAAGCGATC
>JASJDB010000123.1 GCA_030065315.1 Xenococcaceae cyanobacterium MO_167.B52
TAACTAAGCATATTAAAGATGTAACAAGCAGAATTGCTAACGAGGGTTATCTAGCAATCGCACCTGATTTATATTACCGTGAATTACCATATAACAAATTTGGCTATGATGAAGTTGAATCAGCCAAATCGATGATGTATAGCCTTGATTTTCGTAAGACTTTGTCAGAAGATATTAAAGCAACGCTAAATTATCTGAAATCGCGAATAGATATATGCTCAGGTAATATTGGTGTGATAGGCTTTTGTTTTGGTGGAAGTATGACTTTTTATACTGCAACTAGATTTTCTTCTGAAATTGCCGTAGCTGCACCTTTTTATGGTGTGGTTCTGGATGAATGGCTAGAAGCCGTTAAAGATATTACTATTCCCGTTTATTTATTCTTTGGTAGTGCAGACTCATTTATTCCAAAAGAGCGTGTAAAGCAGATAGATTATCGTTTTCAAGAACTTAATAAAGATTACAAGCTAAAGATTTACGATAATGCAGATCATGGTTTTTTCTGTCATGAACGTTCTTCTTATAATTCATTTGCAGCAGAAGACTCTTGGGATGAACTTACACAGTTTTTGAAAAAGCATTTGTAGAGAAATTTTTAAGACGGAATTCATTGAACAATCAACCATCAACAATCAACTAAGAAATTGCTTCTTTAAGACTCTTACAAAATTCACCAATAGCTTTTAAACCTTCTTCTGGTGTTCCTTGAGATAAGCGTTTTACTAATGCACTACCTACAATCGCAGCATCAGCCCCCCAATCTTTAACCTGTTTCGCTTGTTCTGGTGAAGATATGCCAAACCCTACACCAATAGGTTTATCCGTTGCTTTGCGTAAGTTTAATAGTAAATCTTTAACTCTTGTACCCATCTGGGTACGCATTCCAGTCACACCAGTGACGGATACCAGATAAATGAAGCCTTGAGACTTAGCTGCGATCGCGTCTATCCTTTCTTGGGAACTAGTTGGGGCTACTAATAGTGTAACTTCTATGCCCATCTCTGTAGCAGGTTTGAGCAAAATTTCCGCTTCTTCTAAGGGAAGATCGGGAACAACTAGCCCTTTAACTCCTGCGTCTTTAATTTGTTGTAAAAAAGCCTCTATTCCTCGATAATATATGGGGTTGTAATAAGTGAAAAGAATAATCGGAACATCTATTTTACTGCTGGTGTCTCTGACAATATTTAGTACATCTTCTAATTTCACACCTTTAGCTAAAGCTCTAGTGGCAGCAGCTTGAATTGTGGGACCATCTGCGAGAGGATCGGAATAGGGTACGCCAAGTTCGATCGCGTCTGCACCATTTTCTGCTAATACTTGTATTGCTTTAGCTGTTGTCTCCAAATCGGGATCGCCAGCGGTAATAAAGGGAATCAGAGCGCATTGATTATGGGATTTTAAAGTGTTTAAGCGATCGCAAACAGAGGTCATATTAAATACATTGTTCTACCAAGCCAGACAATTATACCTCTGATGGGACATTCCTCAATTGATTACTTAAAAAATGATTAATTTATTGATAAAAAAAAGATTGAATATTAGCATGATCTTAAAGTTTTTGTTAGTTGTTAATAGTTCATAGTTCATTGTTGATTGTTAATTACTCATTACTTATTATTTAATTTCTATGAATACTGATTTCCTAAGCCATCTTAATCCTTCTCAACGCAATGCAGTAGAACATTATTGTGGTCCTATGCTGGTAGTTGCTGGTGCAGGTTCAGGTAAAACTAGAGCTTTAACTTATCGTATTGCTAATTTAATTCGTAATCATAAAGTAGAACCAAATAATATTTTAGCAGTGACTTTTACTAATAAAGCTGCTAAAGAAATGCGAGAAAGAATTGAAAATATTTTTGCTGAACAATTGGCGCAGGAAGTTCACGGACAAAGATTAGATTTACTGTCGGAATATGACCAAAAAATAATGCGATCGCGTGTCTATAGAAATACTACTAAACCTCTTTGGATGGGTACATTTCACAGTTTGTGCGGTCGTATTTTAAGATTTGATATTAATAAGTATCAAGATGAGCAAGGACGTACTTGGAAGCGTAATTTCTCTATTTTTGATGAGTCTGACGTTCAGAGTATTTTTAAGAATATTGTTACTAAGAAATTAAATTTAGATGATAAAAAATTCGATCCCAAAAAAATCAGATATCGTATTAGTAACGCCAAAAATATGGGGATAAGTCCAGAAGATTATATTAAACATAATAAAGGATATCAAGGAAGAGTTATAGCAGAAATTTATAATGAATATCAATCAGACTTAGCAGCAAATAATGCTTTAGACTTTGATGATTTGATTCTAATACCTGTAAGATTGTTTCAGCAAAACGAATCCATACTGGGCTATTGGCATACTCAGTTTCATCATATTCTAGTAGATGAATATCAAGATACTAACCGTATTCAGTACGATTTGATCAGACTTTTAACTACTAATAATGAGCCTAATAAAAAGTCTTGGAATTGGCAAAATCGCTCTCTATTTGTGGTAGGAGATGCGGATCAATCCATTTATTCTTTTCGGTTAGCTGATTTCACTATCCTATTAGATTTTCAGCAAGATTTTGGTGATGGATTGCCTGATGATGATACCAGAACCATGATTAAGCTGGAAGAAAATTATCGCTCCCGTGAAAATATTCTACAAGCTGCTAATTGTCTCATTGAAAATAATACTCAAAGAATTGACAAGGTATTAAAAGCTACTAGAGGAGTAGGAGACTATATCTATCTTTATAAAGCAGATGAAGAACAGGTAGAAGCAAGATTCGTGATCAATCAAATTCAGAATTTGATTCAAGATAACCCAGAATTAAACTGGGGGAGTTGTGCTATTTTATATCGTACCAATGCTCAATCGCGTCCTTTTGAAGATTTATTGATTCAAAATAGTATTCCCTACAATATTGTTGGGGGATTGAAATTTTATGACCGTAAAGAGATTAAAGATGCCCTAGCTTACTTAAGATTGTTAGTTAATCCCGATGATACTGTTAGTTTACTTCGCATTATTAATACTCCCCGTCGTGGTATTGGTAAAACTACAATTAATTCTTTAGTAGATGCTGCTCAACAGTTAGGTGTTCCCCTATGGGAAATTTTGAGTGATGAAACTTCGGTTAATACTATGTCAGGAAGAGCAGCAAAAGCTGTAGGAAAATTTGTTAATTTGATTCAAGACGCAAAAGGTAAGTTAGAAGACTATACCGCAGCGGAAATTCTTAACTATGTAATGGAAGCTTCTAACTATGTAGAAGTTTTAAAACAGCAGGGTACAGATGAAGCAGATAACCGCATTGCTAATATTTATGAACTCGGTAACGCAATCGTCCAATTTCAAGAAGATAATGAAGAAACTAGTTTAGAAGCATTCTTATCTAGCGCAGCACTGGCTTCTGATTTAGATAATTTAGATGAAGGTGATGCCAAAGTCTCTTTAATGACCCTTCATTCAGCAAAAGGTTTAGAGTTTCCCATAGTTTTTTTAGTGGGAGTAGAGCAAGGTTTATTACCCCACAGTCGTACCGTTAACGATCCGTTGCAACTAGAAGAAGAAAGAAGATTATGTTATGTGGGAATTACTCGCGCTCAAGAACAACTATTTCTCACTTATACTAGGGAACGTCGTTTATGGGGTTATCGTGAACCTGCTGTTGCTTCTCAATTTTTGACAGAATTACCAGAAGATTTAATTAATAGTAATATTCCTTATAGTTCCTATTCCCGTCGTCGTGATAGGGAGGAGGAGCGTAGCATATCTAATAATAATCTAGATTGGTCTGTGGGAGATCGCGTTTTCCATAAGGAGTTTGGTGAAGGGGAAGTTACCCATGTACTTAATTCGGGAACTAAACCCACTCTAGGTATTAAGTTTGCTGGTATTAAGCGTACTAAAATATTGTCTCAGAATTCGGAAATGGAAAAGATTGAGTAAACATTTATCATTTATCATTTATCATTTATCATTCATCATTATTTGGATGTTTAAAAAATGAACAGTGATTTAATTACTGAAGTTATACTAAATCCGCTTACCAAAGTATACTTTTAGTTTAAAGCATAGAATTAGCTTAAACCTTTCTGCATTGACCGATAGGGAATGACCGAAGGGAATACTTTAGTGCCTTTAGGGCTAAATTCTGCATTCTAAATTCCCACACATTTAAAGTGTTGTATCTAAACAGGATTTAGTATTAGACAATCATTGATTTATAGAAATTGGTAATAAAGTCTATAGGATATAAGTGTTAACCATCAACAATGAACAATGAACAATTGATTCAAGTTTTTGTCTATGGCACGCTAAAACCAGGAGAAAGTAACTATTTTCCCTACTGTCAAGGGAAAACGACAAGAGAGGTTCCTGCTTATACTTGGGGTCAACTCTATCATTTGCCTGTTGGTTATCCTGGGATGACTGAAGGAAAAAACAAAGTAATCGGATGGCTATTTACTTTTGGGGATGAAAGGATTTTAGAGAGTTTAGACTTTTTAGAAGACTATCAAGAAAAGAGAGTATCTGAATTAAACGAATACAACCGTCAACAAGTCCCAGTTTACGATTTAGCTGGAAATGATCTGGGACAAGCTTGGTGTTATGTCATGAGTTTGGCTAAGGTTAGGGAAAAAAACGGCATTTTAGTTTTGGATAGCCAATGGAATTCAAAATTCTAGTTCCGTAGAACCATATGAACCTACAGCAGCTTTGGGAATCTTGATTGCTGGTTGATTCAAGGTTACGGCTACTAAGACTGGCTCTGATTTTGTCTTAGGTTCTACTGTCTCAACTAGCTGCAAACTGGGAGAATTGGAACCAGGAATGAACCCAGAAACCATAGCTACTATAGTAGCCGCGATCGCGCCACCGCCCCAAAATAACAGTTTTTTTCGGTTACGAGTACGATCAACAGTGGCAAATATGTTTTCTGAAAGTATCTCAGGAGACATCTCTGGCGGTGATGGCACAGATAGATTCTGGATACCATTTTGTAGGCTTAGAAGTTGTAAATAAAGTTTTTTAATCTCAGGATCATTATCTAGCCATTGCTGTACTTGTTGACGTTCGGTGGGAGTAACTTCATCGTCAATGTAGGCACTCAATAACTCAAAAGGATCATTTTGAGAGTTATTAGTATCTGCTTGATAGTCGGAAAAACCATCATAATTAGATCTCATCTGGACATCACCGCTGGTTTATACAAAAAATAGATTTAAAAAATACGAAATAGCATTAAAGCTTCGAGCCAAAATTATCGAGCTTTAAAAATAGAGCCTGGGACTTTTTTACTTAATACCAACTTACTCTTGATCGACATAATTCTGCAAGATGGATTGTAATTTTAGTCTAGCGCGAGCAATCCTGGATTTGACTGTTCCGAGAGATACGCCAGTAATTTCCGCAATTTCCTCATAAGGTAAGCCATCTATTTCCCTTAAGACTATGGTGATACGGAAGGCTTCTGGCAAATCTGCGATCGCAGATTGTAATTTTTCGTAAAATTCTCTCGTGCTTAACCTATCGGTTGGACTAGGAAGATCGGAAGGTAATTCCCAAGAAATTTCCCCATCTTTAAGCCTACGGGGTGCATCCAAGGAAACTGGTTTGGCAATCCGTTTTCGCTTGCGTAACTCATCATAAAAAAGATTTGTCGTGATTCTACTAAGCCAACCACGAAACTTAGCTGGTTCTTGCAACCGTTTAATATTGCGGTAGACTCGAATCCATACTTCCTGAGCCATATCTGCTCTCTCTTCCCAGTCGGGAGCAAGATGATACAGAAGTCTATCTACGTGAGATTGATATCGACGTAGAAGCTCTGTAAAAGCAGTTCTATCAGGTTGTTCTCCTTGCTGACAGAGCGCAATTAGGTCGTAGTTAGAGAGTTTATCGGCAGACACTAAATTCTTGGTAGCTCTCACCTTAACTCCTGACCATGATACAGGAACAGACTGATTCATGAACTTCTCCATTACAACGACAACACTTCTTAACAAATCTCAAGACCGAAGATAGGGGAAGAAAGTTCCATTATTTTTTGAGAGAGTTTTTAACTAGCTAGTTTTTTGTTCATAGTTAGGAGCATAATCATTCAGTAAACTACTCAATTGATTAGCAACATTAGAATCTTCTGACTTACGAATTGCCTGTCTCTCAGGATAAAAATCTGGTCGATCCAAATAACGAGAAATCGCTTCTCCCAGTTGTTCCTTAATTAAACTTTGTAATTCTTCCTTAGCTCTTTGTCGTTGATAGTTGGCTCCTTCTTCTGTTGTAGCGTAGAGGGGAGGAAGACGATTTAGAGCATAAGCTGCAATATCTCCTACATCCAAGGAAGTGTTGCTAGTTTGCTCAATTTCAGCCACTCTAGTAATCGCTTCACTTAAAACTAATTCTTCCATTACATTAATAAACTGTTTACGGGGAACAGCTACCACTTCCCCCGTCAACAAAGCTCCCATCAGCTTATCCAGGGACATATATTCCTCTACGGATAGTTCTGCTGCTGTGTCACAAATTCTTCCTACTTCTGCTTCCATAGTAGGGGTAAGATACCCATCTTGTAGAGCCTGTTCTACGATTTTTTGAATTCCCATATGTGTCTAATTTGTATAAATTTAACTCAAATATACACTCTCGACTTATCTTAATCCTTACTGATAGGGATTGAAAAGGAGGGATTAGAAACAAAATGGCAAGTTGAATCGGTATTTACTTTATTTCCCCAAATCGCCAAGGTACTGGATCAACTGCAACTCCATTAACGTATAATCCCCAGTGAAGATGAGGACCTGTAGATGCACCAGTATTTCCTACGGTGCCAATTTTTTGTCCTGGCTTAACAAAGTCTCCTTCTTGAACATTTATACTTTGCAAATGTAAAAATATGCTGAGTACTCCCTGACCATGATCGATACCCACCGTATTTCCATGAACATGAAACCCTTGGGCTTCTTTTCCCACTAATCTAACTTTCCCTGCTGCGGGAGCAACTACAGTGGAGCCAGCACTCCCGGCGTAATCTACTCCTTTGTGATAGTAATTATTAGCAAAAACTCCGTTATAGTAGCGACGCACACCAAACACGCTAGAGACTCTAGCAGCATTAGGTCGAACAAAAGTTCCATTCCAATATTTTTCAGGGGTCACGAGTTTTTTAAACTCTCCCACTCTGTTCAGTTCCAACTGAGTTGCGGGACGACTAGCTTTTCCTGATAACCAAATACGCTGAACAGGAAAACTGCGTTTTTTTAACCAAACGCCTAAATTTTTGGTCGTTCCATCCCCCGTAACTTGAATGGTAAGTTTACCTGGAGTATCTAGAGGTGAAGTGGGTACAAAAGCTCGATAACCATTATCTATTGGTAGTACAGGATAGGTTTTTTGATTGAGATTGAGAGTAGGGATAGAATCGGGATCATCGGTTGTGATAGTAACAGAAATAGTATCTCCCTGTTGGGGAGCAACAGGAGAAATATTAACTTCTAAGGCTTTTGCTGGATTTACAAAAGATAAAATAAAAGCAGTGGTCAGTAAAGATTTTATTTTGTTATTCATTGTTAGTGGTTAGTGGTTAGCAGTTAGTGGTTAAATGATAAATGTTCAATGTTAATTGCTCAAACCATCTCCAATATAGTTAATACTTAGTACTGTTAAAAAAATTGCTAACCCAGGAAACAAAGCCATATAAGGGGCAGATTCAATATAATCTTTCGCTTCAAATAACATCCTGCCCCAAGTAGGAATATCTGGGGGGAATCCTAAGCCTAAAAAACTCAGAGTGGATTCGGTAAGTATTGCATTACCAACAGATAAAGTTGCTGCTACAATAATAATGCTAAAAATGTTAGGTAATAAATGTACCAAAATGATTCGTATTGGACTAGCTCCAATTGCCTTGGCAGCACTAACAAATTCCATTTCTCTTAACTTTAAAAAACTGGCTCTTACTAGCCTAGCAACAGACATCCAATTTAAAATTCCAATAATTACCACAATCAACAGAAAAACACCTAATTCTGCTCCAAAAATTTTTTTAGTACTATCACGAAATAAATAAATAATTAATAGCAACAAAGGTAATTGAGGTAAGGATAAAAATATATCCGTAATTCTCATTAAAATTCCATCAATTACTCCTCCATAAAAACCTGCGATCGCGCCAACTATTGTACCTAAAAAAATAGCTACCATCATTGCCGAAATTCCCACAGCTAAAGATACTCTTCCGCCTTGTAGTAGTCTGGCTAATTGGTCTTGTCCTAAATCATTTGTCCCAAAAGGATGTTCCCAACTAGGGGGCATAGTGGAAATAGTAAAATCAATTTTATCTGCTGGGGTTGTATAAACTAGAGGCAAAAAAATTATACTAGAAATAATAATAAATAAAATTATGATTCCGAATAAAGCATTGCGATCACGAAAAATAAGCAAACTCTCACCCTTAAATTTTTTCTAAAATTATCTAAAAATTATTTGATTTTATGTCCTGCTTTTTAACATCATTAAAAGTAATTAAATTAATTAAGTAATCAACAGTTTTACCCATATAAAATTCTCCTATGGCTATCAAATTACATCAAACCTATTGGTCAATTGATAAGTTACCTGGTATCAGTCATAAAGACCAGAACTTATTAATCAGTAATGGTATTTATACCACTAAAGACTTATTAGCAAAAGTAAGAACAACTCAAGATAAATCCGCTCTAGCTAATAAATTGCAAATTAATCTAAAATATATCAATAAATGGTCTGCCCTAGCAGATTTAGCCCGAATTCCTGCCGTTGGATGGGAACATTGCGGAGTATTATTACACTCTGGGGTAGGCTCCGTCGCCCAATTAAAACAAACTAATTTGGGAAAATTACATTCTCATATAAAACGCCTTTATGTTGCCAACACTCGCAACAAGAATCTATCTCCTTCTGTGGAACAAGTTCAAAAATGGATTCAACAAGCAAAATTATTAACCTAATCTATCAATAAAAAAATGCAATATCACGTTATTTATGATGGAAATTGTAACCTGTGCGTTACTTTTACTCAGTTACTAGAAAAATTTGATCAGGGCAATATTTTTAGCTATATTCCCATGCAAAATGAATCTGTTTTAGCTGAATTTGGTATTACATCAGAGGACTGTAACATGGGCATGATCCTAATTGATGGGAATCAAACAGATAGAAGATGGCAAGGTAGTAATGCAGCAGAAGAAATAGCCAATTTACTACCTTTAGGCAATATTTTTATTACTGCATATCGTGCTTTACCAGGAATAAAGGATATAGGAGATCAAGCTTACGAGCAAATTAGAGATAATCGTTACAATTGGTTTGGTAAAAGAGAAAATACTTATAACTCTGCCTATCCTTTTGGGTGTAATACTAAATCCTGTTTAGATACAACACTTTAAATTTGCGATAAGTCAGAAGTCCTAAAGGATACACCTTCGGATATCAGAAGTCAGAAGTCAGAAAGGTTTAAGCTAATTTTATGCTTTAAACTAAAACTATACTTTGGTAAGCGGATTTAGTGTAATAGTGATGAACAATGCCAAAAAATAGATTGAACAGGACATTGAATTGATCTAATGAGCAAAATATTTGCACATCCAATAAAAGCACTAGTAGGTTAGGTGGTTTAGGATTTTGATATGCTACCACTTAAACTAATAATTAATGGGGTGCAAGCTTTGCACCCCAAGAACTAACTACTAACCAATTTACTTAACTGCTTCGAGAATACGAGAATAATAAAAGCTAGTACTAGTCATGCCCTTTCGCTTGATGGTAAATCCATTGTTTTCTAGGATTTTGACTATATCCTTTTCCTTATGCTGATATGCACGAGTGGTTTTAGAAGGACCAGGAAAAAATTCACCAATTTTCTTTAAAATTGTCAAAAAACAAGTTTTAGGGGCGAAACTGAGGACTAAACGAGATTTGGCTAAAGATGCTAGATGAGAAATCATTTTTTCTGCATCTTCTGTAGGATAGTGAATTAAAACATCTAAACAAATGACCGTGTGGTAGTTTCCTGTTAAAGCTTCTAAATCTTGTACAGCAAAAGTAAGATTATTAGTATCTTCCAGAATTGATTGAGCTTTTTCTTTGGCTTCTCCTACCATCTTTTCGGAGATATCACTAGCAGATACTTGTGCGCCAGCTTTTGCCAGGGGGATACTAAGACTACCCACTCCACAACCAGCATCACAAATCGATATTTCGGCTAAATTACCTTCTGCTTTTAGCCATTCAACAACTGTATCGATAGTTTGTTGATGTCCAATACGGATATCTTTTTGTACTTTGTTGACATCATCTGTTTCACCATAGATTCTGCGCCATCGGTCAAAACCAGTAGCATTGAAATAGTCTTTGACAATCGCTTTATCGTTATTTTGTAAAGATTCCATAAACCTCAATATACCAACTCTTTTAGCTTTAATTTTTTTTTGATTTATCTATTTTCCTGATCTTTTCCTTATTTCCCTTTTTCAATTTGACTTTTTTGATGGAAATAGGTACGGTTTTACTCTTATTCATTCCTTACTTAAAACTTATTTAAGCTTTAAGTAAATCAGGTTAGCCTTTTTGCTTGGGCTAACCTTTTGCTTTATCTATTTTTGGGAAAATAAAAACCTGTATATAATACAGGTTGATAGGTGCTATGTCAAAAGAGAATTAATTTAGAACGACAGTAGAATGTTTTTCGTTAGCCCCTTTTAAAGTACCTATATGAGGTTGACCTAGTAAACCTTCAGTAAAGGCTATTTTGTTCTTAGTTAAATTGCCTAGATTTTTTATTTTTTTAAATCTTGAGACAAGACTTATGATCTTTTTTCTTGGATGCTAATATTTGTTTAATTATCCAACTAGCTTACTTTTAACCATTTCTTGAATTTTCTTCCCATCTGCTTTACCTTTAAGCTGTTTCATGGCTGTTCCCATTACTTTACCCAAATCTTTGGGAGAAGTTGCACCAACATCGGCAATAATTTTATCTACAATCTCTTCTAATTCTGTTTCATCCAACTGTTCTGGTAAATAGGTTTCAATAATTGCTAGTTCTTGCTGTTCTTTCTCTGCTAGATCCTCTCTTCCTGCTTTTTGGTATTGTTCAATAGAATCCCGACGTTGTTTAGCTTGTTGGGCTAAAAGTTCAATTTCTTGTTCTTCTGTAAGACTGTCTTGTCCTTTAGGACGAAGGGCAACTTCCTTTTCTAAGATGGCTTTTTTGATACCTCGTACTGTTTCCAGACGCACCTTATCTTTGGCTTTCATGGCTGTTTTAATATCTTCGCCAATCTGTTCTTTAAGACCCATACTGATTTTATGCTTGTGTAGGTTTGACTATATATTGTAACAAGATTGACGGGAAGTTCATAAAAAAATGGTTACAGCCATACTATAAGTGATTTTAAATTTTGAATTAAAACTAAATTCTACGTTCCCAAAATTTTATTCGCTAACTGTTGTTGTGCTAGTGCACCTAAAATTTGTAAAGCTTTTTCTATTTCTTCAGACCACAGTAACCCGCAGTTAAGTCTGAGACAATTAGCATAGCTTTTAGAAGGAGAAAAAATAATTCCAGGGGCAATACTAATGTGATATTCTAAAGCAGATTCATATAGTTGCATTACATCAAAGTTTTCGGGTAATTCTAACCATAAAACTTGTCCTCCTTGGGGTCTGGTTATTTTAGTTTGTGGTGGAAAATAATTAGTAATTGCGAGCCTCATTTTCTCCATTTGAGACTGATAAACATGACGCATTTTTCTTAAGTGACGTTCATAACCACCATTACTAAAAAAATGAGCTACTGTTAATTGAGGAACAATAGCAGTCATTATATTAGTGACTATCTTTAATTTTTTGACTTGTAAAAAGTATTTTTCTGCTACTAACCAACCAATTCTTAAACCAGGAGAAAGGGTTTTACTCACTGAAGAACAATATAAAACTAGCCCTTCTCTATCAAAGGCTTTAATGGCTTTAGGTCGATTCCCTTCAAAATGTAAATCTCCATATATATCATCTTCAACGAGGGGAATATTATATTTAGTTATTAATTCTACTAAATCTTGTTTGTTGCTATTGCTCATCGAACTTCCTAGAGGATTACTAAAATTTGACACAAGTACACAGGCGGAAATTTTAGAAGTTTTAAATGCTGCTTCTAAATGTTCTAATGAAATCCCCTCTCTAGGATCAGTAGGTAGTTCTAAAGCTTTCAAGTTCAGAGATTCTAAAGTTTGCAAGAGTCCATAGTAACAAGGAGATTCAATAGCTACTGTATCTCCTGGTTGAGTTACCACTCGCAAAGCTAGATAGATGGCTTCTGTTGAACCATTAGTAACCATAATCTGATGAGGTGGAATGGCACAACCAGCATCGATCAATCTCTTAGCAATTTCATGTCGCAGCATTTCGCAACCATTAGGAAATTGATAGGGATGTATCTTTTCAGGATTACTCCGAATTACTTGACCCATAATTCGGTTGAGAGTTACTAGGGGTAATAGTTCGGGAGAAGGTACAGCAGCACCTAATTTTACGATTTGGGGTCGAGCTATGTCTGTATAAACTCTAAACACAGTAGAAGTATCAATAACATTAGCTTGTTGAGGAGGAGCGGAAAGATTGGGTTCTTCTGAAATAATATTAGCTTTGACGGCGAGAGAGGCTCCCGGCAAGGGAGCATCTCTAATCGCCGTTTTGACATAATAGCCTGATTGAGGACGGACTGTAATTAAGCCTCGATCTTCTAGCAAGCGATAGGCTTCTATAACCGTAGAAACGCTTACAGATACTTGTTTCTGGAGTTTTCGCAATGAAGGCAAGCGATCGCCAGATTGTAAAGTTTTTTGTTTAATTAAATCTTGAATATAATCTGCTACTTGTTCGTAAAGATATTTCTCAGAAGATTTATCGAGCAATACAGTCACCTCTAATAATAACCAGAACAGTTTGAATTTATCAGACTGTCATGATAACAATTTACAGCAATTGCCTCTGAAATATTTAGATTAAATACTCAATAATTAGTTCAACACAATGTTTATTTACTAACTAATTAATTGTTCATTTGCTATCTATTACCTAACTAGATGACTAATTTTTTACCTTTAGCTTATTTTCAACATCAATTTATTCCCCTAGAACAAGCAAAAATCTCCATCGCTACCCATGCTTTACACTATGGTACAGCAGCATTAGGAGGACTAAGGGGAACTCGTGACCCCCAAAATCCGAAACAAACTTTACTATTTAGACTAGATCGCCACTGCCAAAGATTAAGTAACAGTGCTAAATATCTTAACTACGACTTACCAGCCGACAAAATTGCCATGATAATTAGGGAGTTTGTCAGGAAAAATGCTCCCCAAACTTCTTTTTATATCAGACCTCTAATCTATACTTCCAGTCTAGGGATAACTCCTAGACTACATCAAATAGAAAAAGATTTTTTAGTCTATGGTTTACCAATGGCAAGTGAACTATATCCTCAAGGGGTTAGTTGTCGTATTAGTTCTTGGTATCGTCAAGAAGATCGGAGTTGTCCTCTCAAAGGTAAAACCAGTGCATCTTATATCACTTCCGCATTGGCTAAAACAGAAGCAGTCACATCGGGTTTTGATGAAGCAATTTTACTCAATTCCCAAGGCAAAATAGCAGAGGCTTCCGCAGCTAATATTTTTATCGTTAGAAATGAAATCTTAATTACTCCTGGTGTTGAACAAGATATTTTAGAAGGAATTACCAGAGATAGTATCTTACAAATTGCTCAAGATATGGGGATAAAAACTCAACAAAGACCCATTGATAGATCAGAGCTTTTCATTGCTGATGAAGTATTTTTATGCGGTACGGCTCTGAAAATAACTTCTGTAAATCGGGTTGAAAATTATCATTTACCCAAAAATAGATTAATTACTGATATTCTTAGAAGCAAACTCCTAAATATTACAGAAAATAGAGAGCCTAAATATAATCATTGGAATACTATAATCAATCCATTAGTGATAAGTTGAAAAATCAGAGCTAACTCAATGGAAATCAATTAATGGGTAACAATAAGACAATTATATTTATGATTATGTGCTCGCATAATCATCTATAACTGGCTTTGACTGCATTTTTAAGGTTTTTATCTTCAGCAAAATAATATAAATCAAGCCAACTTTTCTACTTGATTAATCATTAAGTAAACTTGCGTATTTGAAACTCTGAAGCTTCGATCATTTCATAACTATCTTTACCCATAGCTTGAGCAAATTTTTCTTCTGTTGCTTCTAAAATATCCATTGGTACAGCCTTCCACTGCTCCCGAGTTTGCCAACGAATTACAATCGTAACGCGATCGCTTTTTTCGGGATCAATCCAGATTTCTTTACTTAAAAAACCTGGATATTTAGCTAAATTAGGACTCCAAATCTCTTGATCTTTTTGAATAAATTTTTCACGGTCTTCTGAAGCAACCTTAAAAACTAACCACTCAATAACCATAACAACTTTTAGCTAAATCTAAAATTTTCTACTTAGCTATTTTATGATCTATTGACCCATTAAGATAAATTTCACAACCCACAATCAGGATGGACTATTGGTGAAGTTTGGGGGATAATTTGTTGCTACCGTTTCAATAGATGAGGATAGATACTAACTTAGAAAATAATAAAGTCGCTTCTAAGCAAACTGCGACAACTATTAGAATTGTCTATCTTAGCTTGTCCAGAAGGACTCAAGATAATGTCATTACTAAAATTGACGAAGAGAATATTATTTGGGGAACGATATTTTAAAGTTTTTCTAGTTGATGTATTACGCTTTTGGGAAAGTATTTCGTCTTTAGTACAATTTTCAGGATTTCTTTGCCAAAATTTAATCATAGTTCTCGAACTAACCCTAAGTAGATAGACTCAAATTGAATAATCTTGCTATTTACCTATCGGTAAAAACCGTGAATATTATGCAATCTTGTTATATTACTTAACTTTTACTTCCTGTTTTGTTTTGCAACTAGGATGAACCTATAGTCACACCAGTTTAGAAAATAACTGTGTTTTAGTGGAAATTATTGATAATGGTTCTGGTATTCCTTTGGAAATTCAACCCCGTATTTTTGAACCATTTTTTACTAGTAAAGCAGTGGGAAAAGGAACAGGATTGGGTTTAGATATTTCTCGCCGTATTATAGTACAAGAACACAAAGGTAATATTCGCTTTGAATCATCTCCAGGATGTACCAATTTTCAAGTTAGATTACCAATTAATCCAGGTTAATTTTGTGATTAATACTAATTATTTATGATTTTTAATGGAGATGTAACTCACTCGGTTGCTTTTTAATTTTGGTACAAAAATCCGAATTATAGTCTTGGTTAAAAATACTCTGGAAGACTGATTATTCTGGCTTTTTGTTCTTCAAAAATGACAATGGGAATTACTTTATTTAAAACAGCATTATTGATTCCATCTCTCATGGGTTTGAAAAATTTATTGTCGGGTATTGTATTGCTAAATTCTTCGACCGTACTGACTTTATGAATGTAAGTTTCACCACTTTTTTTCGCAGTAATAATTGCTTTAGAGCCACTATCGACAATAGTTTGACATTCTTTGGCGATCGCTATTTTATTTTGGCTTAGATATTCTTCAGCGTTCATTTTTTCTTCCTTACCTCTTACCACTTCCCATATCATAAATTTTTCTTTCCGCACGTCAAAATGTAATATGTAAAGATTATGTTTTCGCCCCCAAAGCGATCGCTCTTGACGGACATTTTCTGAGTACAAAT
>JASJDB010000124.1 GCA_030065315.1 Xenococcaceae cyanobacterium MO_167.B52
GAGTTTTCTATTCATTGTTATATCCTTCATACTTAAAAATCTGGGGAAAATCACTAATAACATTAAGAATCATGAATAAAATCGACTATCTACGCCTGAGTTTAATTGATAAATGTAACTTTCGTTGTCAATACTGTATGCCTGAAGCGGTAAAATTAAGTTACATTTTACCTAAAGAATTATTAACAAATGAAGAAATAGTTATCTTACTAAAAAAGGTTTTTATTCCTTTAGGTTTTACTAAGTTCCGATTAACTGGTGGAGAGCCTTTATTGCGCCCCCAATTAGAACATTTAGTCAGAAATATAGCCAATTTGCCTGAAACTGAAGATTTAGCTCTGACTACCAATGGCTTTTTCTTGGCAAACATGGCACAATCCCTATACGATGCAGGGTTAAAAAGAATTAATATCAGTCTCGATTCCCTTGATCCTGAAACTTTTAATCAGATTATTGGCAGTGGCAATAGTAGCCGATGGCAACAAACTTGGCAAGGTATTCTAACAGCTTACGAAGTGGGTTTTAATCCTTTAAAACTGAATGTAGTGATTATTCCTGGGGTAAATGACACAGAAATTTTAGACTTAGCAGCCCTGACAATCAAACGCCATTGGCATATTCGTTTTATTGAGTTTATGCCTATTGGTAACGGAGAATTATTTACCGAAAAAACTTGGATTCCCTCAGAAGATATCAGACAACAAATTCGTAGTGAGTTTGGCTTAGTTGCTTCTAATGTCAAAGGAAATGGACCAGCAGATGTCTTTAAAATTCCCCATGCCAAGGGAACTTTAGGCTTTATTTCCCAAATGTCCGAATGTTTTTGCGATCGCTGTAACCGAGTTCGACTCTCAGCAGATGGTTGGTTGCGACCTTGTTTACTCAATGAAAGTGGTCAAATAGACCTCAAAACCAGCTTACGTCAAGGAGTTGGATTTGAAGTTCTAAAAACCCAGGTACAACAACTCCTACAACTTAAACCAGAAATTAACTTCAAGCAAAGGGACTCTGGTACAGATACAGGATTTTACACTCGTACCATGTCCCAAATTGGCGGATAAGTCAGTTAATAGTTATCAAGCAACTAACTACTAACAAATTTCCAACTCTACGCCATACGAGAATAATACTCAACCACTAACAGTTCATTGATTGGTAGGGCTACCCATTCTCTTTCAATGATGCCATTAACCTTACCAGTTAAAGTATTTTTATCAAATTCTAGATGACTGGGTAGATTCGCTAAACCAGGATATTCCATATTAGTTTCTACCAAGCGACGAGATTGGGCGCGATCTCTCACAGTAATCACATCTCCAGGACGACATTGATAGCTAGCAATATCGACGACTCTACCATTTACAGTAATGTGTCCGTGATTTACTAACTGACGGGCAGCAGGAATTGTTCCCGCCATACCCAAGCGAAATACCGTATTATCCAGGCGCATTTCTAACATCTGAAGAATCGCTTGTCCTGTTGAACCAGTAGCTCTACGAGCTTTACGGACATAACGAACTAGCTGTTTTTCTGTTACCCCATAGTTAAAGCGTAGTTTTTGCTTTTCTTCAAGACGAATAGCATATTCAGAACGCTTTTTACGGGCTTGACCATGTTGTCCAGGGGGATAAGCTTTTCTGGGGGTTTTACGACTTAATCCTGGCAATTCTCCCAAGCGACGCACAACCCGTAAGCGAGGTCCTCTATATCGAGACATATAAAACTCTCCTAATATTAATTTTACGAAATAGTCCCAAATTGACTATTATACTCTTTGATTGAAATCTTTACCTATAAAAAATTACATTGTTTTCTAATGGCACTGCTCAACAAGGCTTGATATGCTGAGGATTCAATAATGTAAGAACCAAATCTTTCCAGATGGGGGTTTTGCAATTGGGCATCAAACAAAAGATATCCTCTATTTTTTAAATGCTCCACCAACTTTACCATTGCTACTTTAGAGCCATTACTAATCCGATAAAACATCGACTCCCCAATAAAAATTCCTCCAATCGCAATTCCCAAAATACCACCAGCTAGTTGATCTCCTTGCCAAGTTTCAAAACTGTAAGCATATCCTGCTTGGTACAGAGCGAAGTAAATTTCTTGTAATTCTTCTGATATCCAAGTAGTTTCTCGATCAGCACAGCCTCGACATACGGACTCGAAAGCGCGATTTATCCCTACGGAAAAATGTTTTTGATTTAATACCCGCTGTAATGATTTCGGATAGCGAAATCGCTCATCTAAGGGAATTAGGGTTCTTTGATTACTAGAATACCAGCCTAGAATATTATCCTGTTCTGCCATCAGGAAATAACCTTGACTGTAGCCATCAATAATCGAAGATACATTGATGTTCATAATTGGCAACTGTACAAAATCAAATCAATGCTCAATTAACATTTATCATTTAACATTTATCATTTAACATTTATCATTTAGGATTCAGACAGTTAGTTTACTAAATGATAATCAGTAATAATTTAACAACTAACGACTAATGACTAACGACTAACTATCTCAAAATGAAATGAATCAACCAGCCAAACCCATCCCACCTATTACTTTACCTCCTGTAGAAAATCCAGAACAAGAACAACAATGGTTAAAAACATCATTACATAAATGGTTGGATGCCGAATTTATTCCTGAAGCGGTTAATGAAACTATCGCTATTAGAGCTTCGGAAATTTTTATCCGTCAGCGTTTAGAAGGGGAAAATGATTTGGGTTCTTTAGTAATTGCGATTGTAACAGAAATGCAAGCTTTTGATTTTAGTCAGAGTTTTTATGGGGAATTTGCGATCGCCAATGCGGTAAGTGACTTAATTTTAGATAGTTTAGGAATTGATCGCTGTTGTGGCGCATAATTGAACTAGAAACTTTTGATATTATTTATGCTTTGGTCTTATAAGACTCCTGGTATTCCCGATCAATTATTTGAACGTCTCCCTGGTATTCCCCTAAGTAAAAAAGAAGTTCGGCTTTTATTGATTTCGGCTCTGCGGATGAAACCAGATTCAGTACTATGGGATATTGGAGCGGGAACAGGAACAATTCCAGTAGAAACAGGTTTATTATGTCCTAATGCTAAAATTATCGCTATCGAACGAGATCAGGAAGTCTCTGGTCTAATTCGTCGTAATTGCGATCGCTTTGAAGTCAAAAATGTAAAGGTAGTCGAAGGTAGTGCGCCAGGCTGTTTAGCTACCCTAGAACCTAAACCCGATAGGATTTGCCTTGAAGAAGGAAAACCAATCAAAGAAATTCTGAAGCAAGCCTGGGAATTTTTGCAACTAGAAGGAAGGATTATTGCTACAGCTAATAACTTGGAAAGTCTTTATACTATTTCTGAAGGATTGTCCGAATTGCAAGCTCGCAATATAGAAGTAGTACAGTCTGGAGTGAATCGTTTGGAGACTAGAGGCATTAATCAAACTTTTGCTGCTCTTAACCCAATGTTTATTCTAAGTGGAGAAAAACTTTAAATTTGCTTCTAATTACAAAATTATCTGACATTACAAGTTAGAATTTTCTTAGTATTTCGTTAATCTTTAATAAGATTGTCTTAATCTAGTTTTAAAAATTTTTCAAGCCTATGTCACCCGTTCCTTGCCTTTGAAAGGAGGAGCGAACCCGCGGAGGTTTCCTCCACAAGGGAACGCGCTCCGATGCGAGGCTTGTGGGTGAGCGTTGGTCAACATAGCGCGTTATGTCCCCAAATCGTATTATTAGTGCCGTTATTGCGATCGCCTTAGCCCTAGGAATGATTATTCTCGGAGGCTGGTATTTCACTATTGGGATCGGAATTTTAATTGTTTTAGCACAGATCGAATATTTCCGTTTAGTTCGTGCTAAGGGAATCGAACCAGCAGCCAAAACAACTATGGTAGTCTCCCAACTTTTGCTGATTAGTTCTACCATTACCCCCAATATTACCGATGCCATGTTTTGCTTAGGAGGAACTATTGTATGTTTCTACTTGCTATTTCAGCCTAAAATGGCAACCATTGCCGATATTTCTAGCTCTATTTTAGGTCTATTTTACTGTGGATACCTTCCCACTTATTGGGTGAGATTAAGAGTCAGCTTACCTAACACCACAGCAATAACTAACTTGCCCTTTGATGGCTATTGGCCCACTTCCTGGATAGATTTAAAAGCTTTGCCTCCTGCTCTTACTTTGACTTTTTTAGTAATGGCTTGTATTTGGGCAGCGGATATTGGAGCTTATACTATGGGAAAAAGTTTCGGTCGTACCAAATTATCAGCTATTAGTCCCAAAAAAACTGTAGAAGGAGCAATTTTTGGCATAGTAGGCAGTTTAATTGTGGCAGAAATTGGAGCTTGGTATTTAAATTTCCCTGCTTGGCAACTAAGCGGTATTATTCTAGGCAGTCTGATTGGTGTTACCACTCTTTTAGGAGACTTAACAGAATCGATGATGAAACGAGATGCAGGGGTAAAAGACTCTGGACAGCTAATACCAGGACATGGGGGGATTTTAGACCGTACTGATAGTTATGTTTTTACTGCTCCGCTCGTCTATTATTTTGTCACCTTACTCTTGCCTTTGATGAATTAATTGAGAATTAACCCTAAAAACTTAGGGTTTCTTTTTTCTGGATTTTATAGTTTTAGGATTGGATTTAGTGGCTGAAGATTTTGCAGGAGCAGAATTGCCAACAACTTGATTAGGGATAGTTATTAACTGAGAGTTTCTTTTGTTGTCAAAAGGTGAATTAAAAATAGGAACAGTAAAATGAAATTGACTACCTTGGTCTTTTCCAGAAGATTCTGCCCAAATCTTGCCACCCCAGCCCTTCACAATTTGGCGACAAATCGCTAACCCTAAACCTGTTCCTCCTGCACTACGACGTAATGCACCTTCTTCTTGATAAAAAAGATCAAAAACTGTCTCCAGACGATCTGGTTCAATACCTCTTCCTGTATCAGAAACTGTAACTTTTAAGTTATTGTCATCATTGGGTTGAACCTGGATCGATATTTGACCTTCAACATCGGTAAATTTACAAGCGTTATCCAGTAATTTTGCTAAAACTTCGACCAACCATTCTCCATCTGCTTGGACTAAGGGTAAGTCTAAAGATACTAAATTTTCGATATGAGGAATTTGCTCACAGTTAACTCTAGCTCTAATATTGCTTAAAGCCAAATCAATACATTCTCCCAGGGATAAAGGTTCCACATTCCATTCCACTCGATCGCTTTCTAGACGGGATAAAGTTAAAAAGTCTTGAACTAAGTTACGCATCCTTTCTGCGTCTTCTAAGGCAGTGTTCAGCATTACATCCCTTAATTCTGGAGGCATATCTGGTTCTGTTGCCAAACTTTCTAAGCATACCTGAATTGTGGATAGGGGAGTACGGAGTTCATGTCCTGTGATCGCTACTAAATTAGAACGGGTATGGTCTAGAGCTTCTAGCTGTTCATTCAGTTCTTCTAAATTGGCATAAGCTTCTGCCTGAATTAGAGCTACTCCTACTTGAGTTGCGATCGCATTTACTAGTGCCACATCGTCTGGTTTCCAGTTAATTGGTTGCTCATCGCAATGGTGTAATTCCATCATGCCCAATAAACGGTCTTGATACAATACAGGCACCACTAACCAGGAAGAAATAGAACAACTAGTCACCAGATTTTGGAGGTATTCTCCAATATTTTTGGTGTAGGCGGAGGCAGTTAATCTCGGATCATCTTTAGTATTGTCTATTTTTAGAGTTTCGTGTAGCTGTACTACTTCCTCAAACAAGGGGTTATTTTTGAGTCGCCAGGTTTGTCCCTTTACTGAGGGAATACCAGGTTCAATAAATTCGTAATTAATTGTCGCTGTGACATCTTTTTCCTGACAACGATATACGATACAACGGCAAACTCCTAGTCCTTCTCCCAGTTTTTGAACTGCTACTTGTAAAATTTCCTCGGTATTTAGCGATCGCCTAATGGCATCGGTAACGGAATTAAGCAGCTTTTCTTTTTGTTGTTTAATTGCCAGAGATTTATTAGCCTTGAGTAGTTTATACTGTCCTGCTTGGAGATAACTAACTAATCTTTGGACAAAAGGATCGGGATTGGTCAGAGGAGAATTATTCTCTTGAGCGGGGTTTCCAGAGCCTCTTAAATTCAAAATAGTAGAAAATAAATACTTTTCTTTAGCTTGCCGAATCTTGCTCTCTAATTCTGGTCGATACTGTAGAATTTTCTCCAACAAGATTTCTGCTGCTTTAACACTAACTTCAGGGTTAAAAGTCCAAATCCCCTCAAAACGTCGGTTAGCATCCATAGCAGAAGTTGCCTTTTTATCAGGGGCAGTAGCTGGTTTTTCCCCGCAAATCAAGCAGCAAGCATATTGTTTAGCAATAACCACTAAATGCCATTCTTGAGCCAAAGTATCTTGAGGCTCAAAAGCTACAGTTTCATAAATATCAGAGCTATTGGTAAAGTCGGTTTCTGGGGCTGCTAAAACATATACTTGACGAGTTTTGCCAGCAATACGACGGTAGCGATGAGCCTCCTGACGATAAAAACGTTCTCTCTGAAAACTAGCAATTACTAAAGGGTCATCAGAATCTGCTAATACCCGATCCTCCATTGCGTGGGATAAGGCAGTTAAAGAAGACTTGAAATACATTTGTGGTCGCCAGTCAGGAAAAAACTCTAGTAGTCTAGTTACCGCAGATTTAGGAATGCTCATCTATGTTCTTTTCTTGGGTTTAGTTTTATGACTCGTCTGTTCCCTTGCTTGCAACTAAGCAGGACTCGTCCCGTGAAATATGGGTATGATGGATCTTGGTTGGCACGAGGTCGCTTGTTAAAACTGCGATTGGAATTCATCTCTATATGAACATCCTACAAAAAAGCGTCTCTTTTACAGCGATGAAAATTGACAATTTTCTAGGATTTTCCCAAAATCAATGGGGGACAAATCAGCTGTTATTCCCTATTTTATCCTGATTAATCCCAATTTTTGGGTTTTTTAAAGTCTGATCAATATACGAGATTTTTGGTTAGAAAACTTAAAATTAGTCCCAGTTTGGTTTAAACTCCCAAACCTTACACTAAGCCATAACCATTCCCCCATCAACATTAAATACTTGTCCTGTAATATAGGCTGCTGCGGGGTCGGCTGCCAGAAACCGAATCATTCCAGCAATTTCTTCTGGTTTTCCATAGCGACCAAGGGGAATAAACTTGAGAATGCCCTCGGCTGCTAAGTCTTGAGTCATATCTGTTTCAATAAATCCTGGTGCAACTGCATTTACTGTGACTCCGCGAGATGCTAACTCTTTAGCTACTGTTTTAGTGAAGCCAATTACTCCAGCTTTGGCCGCACTATAGTTAGCTTGACCAGGATTGCCCATTTGTCCTGCTACAGAAGCAATATTAATGATTCTGCCACTACGCTGCTTTAACATGGTTTTGGTAACGGCTTTGGTGCAGAGAAATACCCCAGTAAGATTAAGATTAATTACTGCTTGCCACTGTTCTAATTTCATCCGCATCATCAGGGTATCTTTGGTAATTCCTGCATTATTAACTAGCACGTCAATACTGCCATATTTAGCTAAAGTCTCTTTGATCAGACGCTCTACTTCTTCTGCTTGGGAAACATCTGCTTTAAATGCGATCGCATTTCCTCCCCCATCTACAATGGTTTTCACTACTGCTTCTGCTGCTTCACTAGAACGGGCATAGTTTACTACTACTTTTGCTCCTACTGCTGCTAAAGCCAAGGCTGTGGCTTTCCCAATTCCCCTAGATGCACCAGTAACAATGGCGGTTTTATTTTGGAGATTTTGTAAACTTTCGGGCAACATTTCCATCTTCTATCCCTCTCAATTCTCGTAATTGCTGAACAATTTTAAACTTCTGGTGGAACGAGAGTAAAGGGAGCTTGAGGGGATTAATGATACCATTTTGGTTTAGGTTGATTACAAATGACTTAAACCGAAACTTAGGGAAGGGAGACGCAGAGAAAGATTTGTAGTAATACTTTTTGAAATTGGTATAAGAATTAATATGTGAAAAAAAGTTGAATTGAACTCAAATCTAGTTAAAATTAACCTTGATACTTACCCAATTAGCAGATTTTCAGCTATCACTTAACCTTTTACCTAAATTTTCAAACACAATTTAAGTACGTAATGAGATCACTAAGAAAAGTTGGAAAGTCCTCAATCAACAAAATATCTCAAAAAATTGCTAGATTTTTGTGTAATTCCCTAACTAGTAAGTCAAGAAATAGATTAAGAATATTTATAAGAAATTTCTATAATGAACTTGAAAATTTTAACTATAAATTTGAAACCAACGGTGAGAAAAGAGTTTTGCAAATTCTCAAAGACTTTAATATTAGAATAGTTTTTGATGTAGGGGCAAATATAGGAAATTGGTCCGAAATAGCATTGATAACTCTTAATAATCCTGAAATTCATTGTTTTGAGATAGCACCTGAAACGTACAATATTTTGACTAAAAAACTGGGAGATTATGAGCGGGTAATTTTAAATAATATTGGTCTATCTAATCAAGAAAAAGAAGTATATATTAATTACGTTGGAAATGCTGGTGGTCGAACATCTTTACATTCTCTTGTACCATTGAGGTTAGATCAGAAACAGAAAGCCACAGAAAAAGTTAAAAGTTATGTATCTACAGGAACTCTATATACAAACGAGAAAGCAATTGACAAGATAGATCTACTAAAGATAGATACTGAGAATCATGATTTCTATGTCCTACAAGGGTTTAAGGAATTACTTGAAAAAGATAAAATAACATGCATTCAATTTGAATATGGTAGAGGTAGTATTCAAACAAAAATACTACTCAGAGATTTTTATGATTTTTTTGAAGAATATGGCTTTATTGTAGGAAAAATTTATCCAAAATATGTCGATTTTAAATCTTACTCATATGCTACTTGGGACGAGGACTTTGTCGGTCCCAATTATATCGCGATCAAGAAAACTGAAGAGGAGCTTATCTATAAACTTCAGAGTCGTTTGTAAATAATGATTAACTTTTTATTTAGTCAAACTAATAGATAAAATTTTGTTACGCAAACGCTTCTTAATTAAAACTGTTAACGATCAACTTAAAACTTAGTGCATCGTCATAGAGAATTGGTATAAGTATTTTTTTGTAGTATACTCGTAAGTGAAATTTATTTATACGAAAAATTTATACTATGATTCAGTTATATTTACTAGATACTAGTATTTTCTAGGTTGGATATTGCTAAAAACCAATCGAATTAATATTATTAGATGGAAAAAATTTTAGTATTCTCACTGAAGATTTAATTTGTTTTTTTGATTAAACTTTTGATTATAAATAATTTATGAAATTTCTTACTTTCTTTTTTTTAAATACCAATTTGTAAATTGATTTTTTTTTAATTATTTAAGTAATCTAAAGATAGGCTAATAAAAATTATGATTAAAGGACTTATTAAACTCACTTTTGGCATTTCTCTAATCTATGTAACATTAGGAGATAAAGTGCTTCCTCAGGCTTATGGAAATAAAAGCCAAGAAGTAAGCAGCAATATTAATGAATACTTGATTAGTTTGTTTCCTGATAATGAATTGGAAACTATCAAAAGAGAAAGATTTACTAATATTCAAAGTTAAAAAAGAGGGAAAATTTATTCCCTCTCTTGGAAAATTTATTCTTCTTTAAGCCAACTAAAATGGGCTCGGACATCTTTACCCACTTCTTCAATGGAATGTTCTGCTTCCTGACGACGCATTGCAGTAAATCCAGGCTTTCCTGATTGATTCTCTAAAACAAATTCTCTGGCAAATTGACCAGATTGAATCTCTTGCAAAATTTTACGCATTTCCGCTTTAGTTGCTTCATTGACCACCCTGGGACCACGAGTATAATCACCGTATTCAGCAGTATTAGAGATACTGTCCCGCATTTTAGCAAGTCCACCCTCAACTACTAAATCGACGATTAATTTAACTTCGTGTAAGCACTCGAAATAAGCTAATTCAGGTTGATAACCAGCTTCGATCAAGGTTTCAAACCCAGTTTTAATCAAAGCACTCAAACCACCACAAAGTACGGCTTGCTCGCCGAATAAATCAGTTTCTGTTTCTTCTCTAAAGCTAGTTTCTAGGATACCTGCACGAGTACCACCAATACCTTTAGCATAAGCCATAGCGCGATCGCGTGCTTGGGCTGAAGCATTTTGATACACAGCAAATAAACAGGGTACACCTTGTCCTTGTTCGTAAGTTCTTCTTACCAGATGTCCTGGTCCTTTGGGTGCAATCATTACCACATCTACGGACTCAGGAGGTACGATTTGTCCAAAATGAATATTGAAACCGTGAGCAAAAGCTAATATATTACCTTCTTTAAGATTAGGTTCAATTTCGTTTTTATAGACTGTTTTTTGTACTTCATCAGGCAGCAAAATCATAATCATATCTGCTGCTGCTGCTGCTTCGGCTACATCAAGTACTTTTAGCCCTGCTGCTTCCGCTTTCGCTTGAGATTTACTTCCAGGATATAACCCAACTACCACGTTAACACCGCTATCCTTAAGATTGAGGGCATGGGCGTGTCCCTGAGAACCGTACCCAATAATAGCTATAGTTTTGTTTGATAGTAAGTCTAGGTTTGCGTCATTGTCATAATACATCCGCGCCATGAGAACTTCTCCCCGATCTACTTTTTTAGTATTGCAAACTTACAATTATACCTGGATTCGTCTTAGCTGGCTGGAGAGAGGATAGTCTTCAGTCTAAATTCCGAATCTACTTAATTATGGTTCTACAATCATAGCGCGATCGCGACCCTGTTGTTTTGCCAAATATAAACCTTTATCGGCAAGAGCAATTAATTCTTGGGGGCTATGGGCTTTATTGTAATTAACACTAGCGATTCCCAAACTAATACTAACGTAGGAGCTAACCTGAGACTTCTTATGGGGTATCTGCATCGCTTTGATTTTGAATCTAATTCTATTGGCTGCTAATAGGGCAGTTTCAGGATCAGTATTGGGTAAAACCACGACAAATTCTTCCCCACCATATCTTGCTGCGAGATCATGAGAACGAATAGCACTACTGATAGCTTGTGCTACTTGTTTCAAGCATTCATCCCCTGCCTGATGACCATAAGTATCATTGTAAAATTTAAAAAAATCTACATCACAGATGATTAGAGCCAAATCTTTATCTTGTTTAATTTTATGCCATTGTTCTTCTAAGTAATGATCAAAAAAACGACGATTGGCAAGATTGGTTAAACCATCGGTAAAAGCTAAGTTTTTCTGATTTTGATTGTAATAACCAAATACAGCAACCGTAGAGATAATTAATGCGATTAGAGGAGAAATGGTAGGGAGCCACCAACCCAATAGAAATAAGGTATAACTAGTTGCGAACAGAATTCCTATGGGCAACAATCCGCTGATTAGGATTAATTGTAAATAAAACAGGGAATCGATACGCAGTAAATTGCGTTCTAGGATAACCAAGCTAATCCCTGCCCCAAACAATGACCAGAATAAAATCCAACCCCACTCTGCTACCTCTTTGATACCTCGAATCATTCTTCGCCCATCTAAAGCAGAACTGATCATTTGGCTAGTTAGATTGGCGTGGACATATACCCCAGGCATGATTTTAGTTAAACCACTAGAACTATCGTTGTAAGGAGTTAAAAAGAAATCATTCAGGCTTTCGGCTGTTGCCCCTATCAGAACTATGCGATCATAAAACAGGTCTTGAGGAATATCTCCGTTTAAAACTCTGGTAATGGAAACGTGATTAAATCGCTCTTGATCGCCACGAAAATTCAAAATTAGTTGATAACCGCGAGAATCAACGTTGATATAAGCTCCTTCGTTACTTTTGATTGGCAAGAATACGCCCTTACCCAAAATTTTCCCTGGGCTGCCCTCTATGGATTTGAGTTCAATACCTTCTTGTTGCAGATAAATTAAGGATAATTTAGTCGCTAAAGCTAACTCCGTTTGACCATCATCAAGGGTGGCAGAAATTAAGCCTCTCCTAACTTTACCATCTTGATCCAATACCAAATCTGCCATAGCAGTTTGACCTTGGGCTTTTAGAATAGGTGGTGCATCAATTTTTTCTCCGATGGCTTTTTCCACTGCAATTAAATTGGGAGTGGAGCGATATATCTCATTTAATTGTTGTTTTCCTGATTCATCACCATGATTTAAATCACGGTACAAGTCTAAACCAATCACTCTGGGTTGTTGTTTATTAATAATTTGCAATAATTGGGCTAATTTACCATCAGAAATGGGCCATTCTCCTAAAGCCCGAAGATCTGATTCCTCAATATTGACAATTACAATTCTTGAATCTTTTGGTTCTGGAGCGCGAATCCTAACCCAGAAATCATAGGTTGCCCATTCTAGTGTTTGATAGATACCAGTAAAACTACTTAAAATCACTAAAAAAGCTATGCTAGGAGCAACAGTTGCTATTCCTCGTAAATGCCAAATTTTTTGTTTTATTTTTAACCAAGCCAATTATCTTTGCCTTTAACTTGAAAATATTTTTTTACTGGCTACTAAAAAACTCTTGAGATTGTTTTGGTGCTTGCTCTGCTCTAGTTAATAAATTTTGCTTGAGCAATGCTATTGAGACCGATAGAAGAGAGAACTTCACGCCAAATTGATTGGAATTTGGGATTATTTGGTTGGTCTTCTTTCAACTTGGCTAAAGTTGTTATGGCTTCATACCAGATTCCAGATTCAGCATAAAAACTAGCTTGTTCTATTTGACTCATAGTCTCTAATTGTTGATTTAATTCTATTTCAGGTTCAGTTCTAGTAATTGAACCCTGAGCGATAGGACTATCTGGTCTAAGTCTATGGTCACAGATTAAAGCTAATGCCCACTGATAATTTTTACCGATTTCTAAAGGAGGTGCATCTTGAGGTAGGGTAACTCTCAGAATTCCCCCATCACCACTGATAGGCATAATTGTCTGATAGCTATTTTCTTCGTTTTCATCTTCAATCTGAAAGAAAACTTTTCTGGCAGAAGTTTGAGGAATGTGAATGAAAAAAGTGGGATTAGAAACTACGGTTAATCTCTGATTAATTGCTGGAAGTATGGGAGTAATTGGAACTTCTGAGTTGTCTAAATCCACTATGCACTGCTGTCCACGAGATGCCCCGCCACTTGTTGCTAATGGTTTGTCTTGGTTTGGTGGCTCAAAAGCAGTCGCAAAACTTCTCGCGGGTGGATTCGCTTTTTGTTGAGCGATGATGGCTGAGTGTTGGAGGAAAACAATAATAATTGCGATAAAAAATAAAATTTTATAAAACATGAAGTTTTCGACTGATTTCATAAATGATAGAGACAGGTTATAAAAACTCTAGATGCAGTTTGATCTTAGATTTTTATTAAGTCGTTCGCAATATGCTTTATAGTTTCTTCAATAGGGTTTACTTCACCAAATCAATTGTAACTTTCATATTTTATTTTTTATATTTTCTAATCATTAAGTTATTTGTATTCCGTGTTTTTACTCACTCAAATATCAGAATATTTGAGTGATATTACGCAATTATTATTTCAGATAAATTACTATAGGTGTAGCTATAAATCCCAAAGCAATTAAGACTGCCACCAAAAAACTTATCCAGTGAATTATATGACTCCCCTCAGAGTTAATTAAACTCAGAGATTGTAGTCCACTCCAAATACCATGACTTAGATGGAATCCTAGGAATATCATAACTCCAGAATAAGTAATTGTGTATATTGGTTGATGAAATATCTCAATTACTAATTTACTTAAATTTCGCATTGTAATACCATCAATTACTATGTAATCACATTGTACAAATTTAAAAGTTAGTAAGTGAGAAATAAGAAATATAAGTAAGACAGAGCCAGTAAAAATCATGGTACGAGAACTAATTGATTGTTTACTGGGAAATCCTGCACTTTGGATTTTTTCATATCCAATAGTGCGCGATCGCATATTATTAAAGGTTAAAATTACTCCTATGGTAATGTGGAAAATTAAAGCTCCCATAAGTATCGCTTCCACAAGGAATAGTAGCACCCCTAAACTATCAAGAAAATGAGCTAATTGGTTATATGCTTTAGGGTTAGTCAGTAACAACAAATTGGCCGTTGCATGAAAAATAACAAATAGAGTTAGAACTAAGCCTGTCACTCCTGTAATAATTTTTTTTCCGATAGGCGAACTATAAAAATTCAGAATTTCAGGTCGGGTCTTGATAGGAGTCATAAAAGTTACTAAGGTTAGAAAAAATACAAAACAAATAATAATCTGTAATAATTGATAGTTTACTACAGAGTATTTTGACCGTGATAGAAGCTTCCTAACAGTAAGCTTACCTAATTGTTATATTTAGCCATTTACTATTTTAAGAAAAAATACTATTGCACATTAGAAATTTTACGAGTATAACAGCGTCAGATAGCTATCGAGAAAAGCCAAACGTAAATATCTGAACCACTGTTTTGAAGATAGATATCACACACACCAACCAACTAAACGAACGAAGCGGAATTTTTTGTGACTACTATCAAAATTATTAGTGCTACTCCAGGACCAACTACAACAGAGCAGATATTGGAATTGATTAAATCTCAAGCTACTGGAATGACAATTAAGGAAATAAGTAGCCAAATTAATCGTCCCGTATCTATGCTTCAAGTTTATCTGAAGCAACTAGTTTCATCTAAGCAACTTTATGCCAAGAAAAGCCAACCCTGTGATGGGGGAAACCTGGTAAATTGCTCTCAAACTCATATGAAAACAATCTATACCATTCGGCAATAGAACCAAAATATGAAGAAATTGGCAATTATCAATAGAGAATTCTCGCCACATTCAGTTAAAAACAACAGGCACAGGCTAAACCATTCCAATATTGGGATAGACTTTCAGTAGTATTGAGAATATTATGTTTTGGTTGAGTATTACTAGTTAAAACTGTTTTTGGAGAATCAGGAACAGAAAAACTAGTCTTAGATTCGTTATGTCAGAATAAATTGGCATTCCTGCGACAGTTTTACCCGAAACTAACCAATATAAACCTACCCAAGGATTATAACTAGCTGATAGCGATCTGCCGAAGGTAGGCACTGCGCGATCGCATTTTGGATAGAAAAAGCGCGTATTAGCCACTAACAATTAACAGTTAACAATTTATTGACTCAAAGCTCTGAGAAACTTTTGTAAATTTGCTAGCATTCCTGATTTTTTTCGAGGGACATTTTTATTGCTATCTTCCTCTCCTTCAGGAGTAGTTAATTTTACTAATAAACGTTCCAATTCTTCTCCCATCGGTTTAGTTGCTAATTCCATTGCCAACTCATAACCCGCTTCTTTCTCTAACCAAATTTGCCAAGGATGGGGATGACAGCGCAGAATAGAAGCGGATTCTACAGGGCGAATATAGTAACAAGAATAAAGAGTACTAATAAATCTGTCTCGGAGTTGGCGTGCTGCGTAGCCAATACCCACAATTGCCACATCTTCCAACTGTGGTATTAATAATAGTACAGGACGATCACCTGCTAAATTACACAGTTTTTCTACTCGCTCAACTTCTACAGAAGAAGGACAGGCTAAAATGAAAATCTCGTCCGTATCCGATACTTGGCTTTCTATGGGGGTGAAGCGACTACCCATATCTGTGACTTGAAATGGTATTTCTCCCCAGTCTCTTTTTGCCAACATTGCAGCACCAGTATCGGCAAACATGA
>JASJDB010000125.1 GCA_030065315.1 Xenococcaceae cyanobacterium MO_167.B52
CACAAGCAATTACAACGTTATTCCAACTGTGTTTTCCTCCTTTTGAGCGAGGGATAATATGGTCTATAGTTAAATCTTTCCTATTTCCACAGTATTGGCATTGATTTGCGTCACGTCTGAGCAAATTTTTTCGGGAAACTGGAGGAATTTTCCACATTCTTTCTGGAGAAACGTAAAGTCGAATACATTTAGGTACGGAAATTACTAAATTAGGAGAACGAACCTCAGTTAAAACGTCGCTAAAAAAATCAATTGGTTCAGCTTTTCCCGTCACTAGCAAAGCAACTGCTCTTTTAATATTGATTTGACTTAAGGGTAGGTAGTTGCGAGAAAAGACCACTACTGAGCGGTTTAGAGTTTTCATGTTTATCGATAGGTATGAAATTAATCCCAAAAAACAAAACCCCCGCTTCTTGAAATTAGAGGCGAGGGTTAAGGTTGAATAATCAGGTTTATTAATTACTTTGGTACATTTGATAGGGTTTTGTACCAATCCTCGCTATTTAGTTTGAGTTTTGAGTTAATATTGTGTCGGCTTGCATTACAATTGGAGCTACATTCTATGTTCCGATCTTGTTTCGATTCAAATCTTGGTAAATTGTGAAAATCCGTACCTTGTGCTATGAATAAATGCCCACCATACAACGCTTCCGCCAGATAACTATCTTGGCGTTGGGCTAAATTAGGTTGGGAAAAGTTTAGGAATAGCATTGAATTTTACAGTAGTTCTCAAATCTCTGTTTTGATACTACACTTATATTACCCCAGATGTCTAGTATTTAGAGGAAAAAAATTATGCGGACTTTAACTCGTACATCCACTACCGAAATGGAAGTAACCAGTATTAGGCTCGAAAAAAGCCTAAAAGACAAGTTAAAAGAATTATCTGGGAATCAGGGCTATCAAGCTCTTATTAGGGATATTCTCTGGAATTATGTTCATCAGAAATCGGGGGATTATCGACCTCAATTCGCCCCTTCTGATATTCGTGCCAGTCTTGAAGCGATCGCTAGAAAAGATGAAAGTTGTGCTTTAACAGGGAAATTAATTCAAGAAGGAGAACCAATGTTACTAGCTTTCACTATTTATGGTGATTTAGTCCCATTGAGTTTAGACAGTCTTAGTTCCTAAAGAATTAGGTTCCTGGGAGACTCATCTTATATATAACCATTTTCCGCCAAGAAGTTTAAGTTAATGTTTGAGGGATGATTATGGGTATTAACTTTGTTACCGAGCAACCTTTCGACATATTTGCCCAAAATATCGCTTTCTAAATTAACTAAATTTCCTGGTTGGAGATGGGATAAGTTGGTTTCTTGATAAGTATGGGGAATTACCGCAACTTGAAACCAACTACTATCAACACCGCAGTCGGCTATGGTAAGGCTGATTCCATTAATTGCGATACTCCCTTTGGTTACTAAATAGGGTGCTATATATTGTTGCCATTGGGCTTCTTTTCCTGGAGGTTGACCAAAACGCATCTCCCAGGAAGTTGCGGAAACTGATGATTCAACTAAGCATCCCAAACCATCTATATGACCTGTAACAAAATGTCCGCCAATTTTTCCTCCTACTCGTAGAGAAGTTTCTAGATTGACGTATTTAGCAGTCCGCTCTGGTTCTTGTAAGTTGCTTCTGTTGATAGTTTCAGGGGAAATAGTTGCCACAAAACCCTTAGCTAAGATAGTTTCTACCGTTAAACATACTCCATCTACCGCTACACTATCACCGATCGCCAAATCGGACAAAATAATAGGGTGTTCCTTACTGCTAACCGAGATTTCTAAACGGTTTTTTTCTTGAGCGGTAATTGTTCCGAGCGATGCAATGAGACCTGTAAACATTAGATGGAAAAATTAATATAGACCAGAAGTAATTATTAATAGCTGATAACAAGTGGTTGATTGGGATCAACAATCAACCATAAAGTAATCTCAGATTTATTTTTTCTTGCCCACGCTCAAATCTACAGGCTCTAGTTCAGAGATATTAAAAGTTACTAGCTTATCCCAGTTGCCATCTTCAAAAAGGACTGCTACTCTTCCATCATCAATGCGTTGTACTAGTCCTTGAAATTTGTAATAAATATCATCAGAGTTGATTATCGTTACAGTGGAGCCTGGAAATATCATAATTGTGTTGATAAATTAGAGTTTCTACTATTGTTATTTTACAAAGTTATTTGACAAAATAACTTGGGTTCAATTAGCTTCGCCTATACAATAGCTATTGATACCAGTTACTAACTCTTCTTTTAATAGTCCTGCTTTTTTGGCTTCGGCAACAGCAGCTTCTAAAGCCTTGAGATTTCTGTTCTCTCTAGCTTCAAGGGCATCATCAGTACTTTGGGAGTAAATACGAAATATTTTAACTAAATTGTTTTGATAGTTTACTAGTTGAGGATCATCCAGGGGTAGAGCGTTGATTTGTTCGGCTGCTTGATTCATGATGCTTGCTGCTTCTAACCAAATTTTTGGCTCTATAGGCTGGCTCGATTGGGTAATTATTTCTTGGGTTTGATGATTAGCTTGATTGGCAATTTCAATTATCTGTTGGCATTCAGTGTATTTAGCATTGTTACAACCAACTAAACCTAAACTGATGTAGCAAAATAAATACCAGGGTTTTTTAACGGATGAATGCACAAACATGGGCAAGATCTATTACCAATCAATAATCAATGATTAATTAACTTAGCTGTGACGGTGTTGATGCCATCGCCAAGCATCTTCAATAATAGTAGTTAAATCCCCGTAACGAGGATTCCAATTGAGAATTTGGTGAGCTTTGGCACTACTACCAACTAAAATTGGTGCATCTCCAGGACGGCGATCGCTTTCTAGAGCAGGAATGGGCAATCCTGTGACTTGGCGGGCAGTTTCAATGACATCTTTAACCGAAAAACCATTTCCATTACCCAGATTAAATACTTCCGAATCTCCTCCAGCCAAGAGATATTCTAAACCTAAAATATGAGCAGTAGCGAGGTCATTAACATGAATATAGTCTCGCACCGCAGTACCATCAGGGGTGTCATAATCTGTCCCAAATATATATAAGGATTCTCGTTTTCTTAAAGCGGTAAGTAATGCCAAAGGAATTAAGTGGGTTTCGGGATGATGATCTTCTCCTAGTTGACCACTCGGATCGGCACCAGAAGCGTTAAAGTAACGAAAAGCTACGGATTTTAAGCCAAAAGCTCGATCAAAATCTTGTAAAATTGTCTCCACCATGTCCTTGCTAGCAGCATAGGGACTAAGGGGGTGGTGGGGATGATCTTCTGTCATGGGAATTTGCTTCGGCATTCCGTAGACAGCACAGGTAGAAGAAAAGACAAACTTATTAATATTAGCAGCTAACATAGCCTCTAATAAATTTAGGGTACTGGAAACATTATTCCGATAGTATTTCCCAGGCTGCTTAACCGATTCTCCCACTGCAATATAGGCTGCAAAGTGCATGACCGCAGCAATTTTGTGGTTAGCAAATAGCTTATCTAGTAAAGCGCGATCGCTGGTATCCCCCACTATTAACTCTGCATGCACCACATTCTCAATTAGTTCTCGATGCCCATAAGATAGATTATCTAAAACCACGACTCCGTAACCAGCTTTTTTAAGAGCTAATGTAGCATGAGAGCCTATATAGCCAGCCCCTCCTGTAACGAGGATTGTCGGTTTTGTGGATGACACTAATACTCCTTGCCCAAACACCAATGGGAATTATTTTAAAACCAAGATACAGCAAAACTGAATCTTGAATTAATATAAACGGCTCAAGACATAATCTGTCAAATCTTTTAAGGCTCTAGTTGAATCAGAACTTTCCAGACAATCAAGACATTTTAGAGCTTGCTCACTATGATATTTAGCTAACTCTCTGGACTTGTGAATCCCCTGAGTATCGTGAATCATATTTAAAGCTTCTTCTAAGTCTCCTTCTTCACTAAACTCTCTTTCTATTAAAACTTCTAAATAAGGTTTTTCTTTGATGGCGTAAAGTGCAGGAGAAGTTAGAATACCACTGGCTAAGTCTGAACCTGCTGGTTTTCCTAAAACTTCCGTTGAACCGGTAAAGTCAAACACATCATCAACAATTTGAAATGCTAAACCCAAATGGCGACCATATTGATAAAGATTATCTGCAATACTACGTTCTGTATCACTTAATATAGCTGCTGCTTTGGCACTATTGGCGATGAGAGAGGCAGTTTTGTAATAGCTTTTTTCTAAATAAGTTTCAATGGATAAACTGGTATCAAAACGATTCAATCCTTGTAAAATTTCTCCTTCAGCAAAATCTCTAATTACTTCTGAGAGCAACTTAACTACTTCTAAGTTATCTAGATTTGCCAAATACCAAGAGGATTGAGCAAAGAGAAAATCCCCTGCCAGCACAGCAATCCGATTGTCAAACAAATTATTAACAGTAGGTACATTCCGTCTTAAATCTGCTTCATCTACTACGTCATCATGTACCAGACTAGCAGTATGAATCATTTCCGTAATTTCTGCGAGACGGCGATGACGGGGAGTAATATCCTGATCGATCATAGTTGCTCGCGAGACTAATAAGACGATCGCTGGTCTAATTCTTTTGCCTCCTGCATCAAATAAATGCTCGGCTGCTGCCCCAAGAATTGGATGACGGGCTCCTACAAGTTTTTTGAGATTATCGGTGAGTGTTTGAAGGTCTTTTTCAACGGGAGCTAATAGAGAGGTAGTAGATATCATTGTTAAGCCACTTTTGGCAATTATTAATGTATTTAAGAAAGTTTACATATTATTGTACTTATTTTAAGGGAAGCTAACCTGACAGCCAACTTTTTATCCAGAAAAACTCCCAAAGCTCCAAAAAAACTTTTATTAAATTGCTAGTTTTTTTATTTTTATATGATATAATTTCAATTAAGAATTAAAAAAACTGAATACTAAGCAATGAAGTTTTTCAGCACCCTGCCGACTCAATCAGAGTTGTTAAGGCTGCTGTCAAGGGCAAACATTAGTTTAATCTTGGTGGTATTGGGTGCTAGGAGAAGGCTAAATCAGCCCATTGCAGTAAATTTACTAGAGTTTTAGTTCAAGGCAAGTAACGGCTTTCTTTCAGTGTGAGGAGAAAGACAACTGCTATAATTCTGCGTTTGTCATACATAGCTCGATCTTGCTGATAATTCAGAAGGCGAGGTTCTAAATATAACAAGGTAATTATAACTCTTTGTGCAAGGATATCGCGCCCAAAGAGCACTCATCCCTACTGGAGTTGTGCTTTAAGGAGCTGTTTGTCTGTAGCTGTTTTAGTTAACTTGTTCCTCATCACTACATTTTTCCGGTTTTTGACACTCAACTTACAACTCATACCATGAAATACGCAGAACTTCCCATGTTTATTCCCTTGATTGCTGGCATCTACCTAATGACTGTCTATGCAGTTCTCAAAATAGCAGAAAGTCACCGAAAAGTGGCTTCTGCACCCTCAAGTAAGAGTGAGAATCAACAAGTAGAAGTTAATGGCTGACTAGCTATCTAAAAATTGAGCATTGAGAGTTATGGATAAGTCAGACAGGTCATTGATCTGAACTTTTTCCACTTGAGGCAGACAACCAAGCCATTGCTGAGATAATTCAGCAAATTGATGGGGCAGTCCACTTACACAAAAGCGAGTGGGTGATGGTTGTCTGTTACTTTTTAATCCCATTAATTCTAGTTCCTGTTCTCCTGCGATCGCAATATATTCTGCTGGATCGACAATTTTGACAGAGCTAGGCAGAATTGAGCGAAACACACTTTCTAAATGGCGATAGTGGGTACAACCATATACCAAGGTGTCTATTTTCTGATCTAATAGGGGCTGAAGATAACTCTGAGCAACTTGCCTAGTATATTTACTATGTATTTGATTAGTTTCAATCAGCATTACAAATTCAGGACATCCCATTTCCCAGACTTGAGCGGTAGAGTCAATTTCTTGAATTGCTTTACGATAAGCATGACTTGAGGCAGTAGCAGGAGTGGCAATTACCCCGATCCTATTACCCTGTTGTATGGCTGCCCTTGCCCCTGGCAGAATTAAACCTAATATAGGGATATCATATTCTGCTCGTACCGTTTCTAAAGCCAAAGCGGAACTGGTGTTACAAGCCATAATCACCATTTTCACGCCTTCTCCACACATCCAATCGAGAATCTCTCTAACAAACCGTAAAATTTCTTGGGGAGACTTGTTGCCGTAAGGCAATCTCGCAGTATCGCCAAAATAAAGCACTGATTCGGTGGGCATTCGGTGATATATCTGTCTAAGAACAGTCAATCCCCCTACACCACTATCAAATAAACCAATCCGTAAATCAGGGTTTCCTGCCATTGATGATAAATTAAGATATGAGATAAAAATTTTGCTAATCGTTAAGACATAGATTAACTTAAAAATTCTATTTTAGGAAAATATACTCAAATTTTATTTTCTTTAATGTACTGTATGATTCCTCTGGCAATTGCTTTAGCTATCTGACGACGATGATTGGGGTTTTTAAGTCGAGCAGAATCTTGAGCACCAGTAAGAAATCCCACCTCTACTAAAACTGCGGGCATTTCTGAGTGCCTGAGGACATAAAACCTAGCACGACGTACATTTCTATTACCAATCTGGACACTATTGAGAATATTCCAGTGAATCACTTCTGCTAAACGACGACCATTTTTGTAGTAGTAAGTTTCTAAACCATTAACATCAGGGCGGGAAAGATTAATCGCATTAGCATGAATACTAACGAATAAATCCCCATCAATTTTGTTTGCCATATCAGTTCTGCCCTGAAGGCTCACAAAATAGTCCCTGTCCCTAGTCATTCGGACTTCTACCCCTTGTTTGCGTAATTCTTGAGCTACATCCAAAGAAATAGGCAAAACAATATCTTTCTCTCTCACTCCCCCAATACCAATAGTTCCAGGATCTTGTCCTCCATGTCCAGGATCGATGATGATTAGAGGTTTAGTTTTACTACGAGTAGCAGAAGGAACATTGATCGGAGATAAGACATTGGCTCGACGGAGTTGTCGAATTGGCACAGTAATCTGATTATTAGCTTGTTGATCAATACTACCCAAGCTCACGCCCAAGCGAGTGGTCACTACAATAACTACAGAAGAGCCTTCTTGACGAATTTTAAGTTGGGAAATGGGACTTCCTGCTTTTAATCGAGGTCCCTTAAAAGGGTCAGCTAATTGGGCATTGTGAATCCGAATCTCATAGACTCCATTGCCCTTGGGTGTGGTACGAGCAATTAGACTACCATTGCTGCTAATTGAGATTTGAGTATCATTGTTTAATAATGCTAGACCCTGGACAATAGTTTTCTCATTACGGGGATTTCGATTTGAGGATCTTCTGCTGGCAGTAGAATTAGAATTGGCACGCTGAGAAATATTACTTCTATTTCTTTTGGGTACTAAAATTAAACCGCGGATCCGACTAAAAGTAGCCAACCACTCCGAAGAATCATCCAGAACTTTAAGAGTAATACGAGCTTGAGAACTACCAGTTTGAGCAAACTGAATCTCTTGTACTCCATATTGATTGACAGCGATAGATTTAGCAGCTAAGTCCCTAGGAAGAGTAGTATCTTCCAAATCAAAGTTGATAGTTGAACCCCTGCGACTAGAACGAATGGTTTTATTGCGATCGCCTTTTATATCAATAAAGAAGCCGTGGCTAGTGGGTTTGATGTAAGGAGAACTAGTGAGGACAGGATTGCTACTGGTGTTTCTGGGAGGAGGGGTAACGGTTCTGGGAGGAAGTCTTCTAGGGGGAAGGGGTGGTAGATCTGGCCTAGGAACAGGACGAGTATTAGTACTAGTATTGCCAGAATTAGAAATTTGGGTCATGACTTGGGGAGATTTGGCAATTTTGGGAGTAGGAATAGAGATTGTCCACTGAGTAGGAGAAATCCCCCGAAATTTGACCTGTTGAGGATCGAGAGTATAACCAGGGGCGAGTTCTATCACCAAACTTACGGAATTGGCTGTGGATTGACCAATCCGAAAACCCCTAATTGAACCACGGTAACTCTCTTTGACTGTGGTTCTCCCCAATTTGGTTCCTGGCAGCTCGATTACTAAACGAGTAGGATTGGAGATTAATTTAGCTTTTGGTTGTACTCCTTGATCAGTTATGAACATTAGGCGATTATCTTGGGGGTTAAAATTCCAAGACAATAACTTTCCCGCATAAGCAGGAGAACAGTATAGAAAAACACCTATAATACTCGATAATAGCCAGTGCAATCTCACAGTTAGTTTCCCCTCACATTACAGTACAGTTTTGCCAACGACCCCTAAGTTATCTTGGTATCTAACTTTGATCGAATTCTATGATATACGTTTGACACTTTAATCGACAGGGACGACAAGAATGCTATTTAGGTTTCTGCTAAATTCTAATATTTGTACCATTAAATTTTGAATATTTTGCTACTTAATATCAAATCTTGTCCAATCACCTGTATGTTCTTGATATCTGATTAAGAATCAAGTTACAAATCTTAAAACAGCTTGAGCAAAAAAATAGATTTTTTGCATAATTCAGCTTCAAAAGTAGCATTATGATATATAAGTGACAAGACACAATCTAGTACGGAGTTTTATGGACATTAAATTATTAATGGTAATTTTGACAGGCTTATTTACGGTGTCCTGTCTGTTTTTTGGCACTCGCAATGGTTTTTATGACTCTGATAATTATGACGGTAATGGTAGTGCTCACTAGATAGTGCGAAGTGCCTCGCCTTCTGCAAGAGAAGTTCACTGGTTCCTCGTAGTCAGCTAGTATTCGACGCTCTAGACTTCGTCCCACTTTGCGTCTGAGTACGCTGGCTTGGAACAAGATCCCAGTAATAGAAAATCAAGTCGGTCTTGATTAACTAGAGATTAAGGGATAGATGTACAAGAATCATATTATAATAGTTTTCACTTTCAATTCCTTGGAATTTAATTTTAACTATCTAATCAGACTTCATCTTAGACTCCCAGATATTTTCTCCAGGATGAAGTCGATTTTATCATTTGATCATGTCATCAAAGAATTCTTTTCCCCTATCCTGTTTGCCTTATAGTGTTGGTCATAATGGTGAAGGGGTCTCTTTGTTGCTTAACATGGGAGAAAATCGGATACTTTTAGACTGCGGAGTCAGTGAACTAGATTTTCTGGAATTAGCTCCAGTTGATTTAGCATTCTGTTCTCATGCTCATCGAGATCATTGTGGTGGTTTATTAGCTTTTCATCAAGCATTTCCTCAAACACCAATCTATACTAGCGAAGTTACAGCCAAATTAATCGATCTCAATTGGTCTTCTGAAGAAAAAACTCAAGCCTCTCTATGTTATGAGATTGTTGATTGGCGATCGCCAATAACTGTAGGCAAAAATCTCCAATTACAATTATTTCCTGCGGGACATTTGCCAGGAGCAGCAGCGATTCTCTTGACCTATCACACTGCCAAACGAGACTACAAGGTGATGTACACAGGAGATTTTTCAGTCTCCAATTTCCAGCTAGTAGAAGGGTTATCTATTGAAAATCTCAGAGGTATTGCGCCCGATGTTCTGATTGTTGAGGGGAGCTATGGAACGGTACGTCATCCCCATCGCCGTCAACAAGAAAAGCAACTGATGGAGCGCATTGAAAAGGCTCTAATTGCTGGAGAAAATGTCCTGTTGCCAGTGCCACCAGTGGGGCTGGGACAAGAAATTCTCAAACTGCTCCGTTCTCATCACCAGTTTACTGGTAGAGATTTAGATATTTGGGTGGATGGGAAAGTATCTCTTGCTTGTGATATCTATTTAGAATTATTGTCTCAGTTTCCCCTTTCGGTACAAAACTTTGCCAAACATCAATCCCTATTTTGGGATGATCGTGTTTGCCCTCGTATGAGTAAGTTCAAATCCCTTGAAGATTTACCCCAAGGGAAATTACCTTGTATTCTTTTGATTGACTATGATTCAGAAATCTTATCTTACTTATCTCCTGAATTAGGAGACTGGTTAATCTTACTCCCTGAAGCTCCTCAAGAATACCATCCCTCCACTACAGCCTGGGATTCTCTCAAAAATTTAGCATCTGTAACCATTGAAACTTATCTGTTAGCAGAACATAGTGATGGTCGTAATACAACTCAATTAATTCATAATTTGCGACCTCAGCATATTATATTTGTTCATGGCTCTGCCAATTATTTGGTGGAGTTGGCGACTTTAGCTGAGTTGTGTAACCGCTATCAAGTTCATTCTCCTAGCAATGGCAGTTTAGTAGAATTGCCTATTGGCGATCGCTTTATTCAACCTAAAACTCCTACCCCAACTCACTACGAAGGAGAATTAAGTGAAACTGGTTCTTATATAACTATTATTCTTCCCGACAGTATTAATAACGATCCTCGTTGGAATAAGTTTGCTGATACGGGAATTATAGAAGCAAAATGGCAAGGGCAAGAATTAATCCTGAGAGGTATTCCCCAGCGAGAATTATTAAATTCTCAGAGTCAATCGAAAGTAGCTCTTGATTTAGATTGTTGTCGTAGTTGTCGCTATTATCATCATCAACGTTGTTGGAACCAAGCCTCTCCCCTATGCGGATTTAAAGTTATTCCCGAAGGTTATTGTCCAGTATTTGAACCTTTGACCAAAGATGGCTAGAATTGTCTAGTGTTTAACTATGATTGAATTGATGGGACAATTTTAATCTTTATTGAGATTGTTATTATTCAATGAAATCATATTAATTAGTTATTCAAAAACTAATTACGACTTATTGTAAAACTTAGTTTTTAATAGTTAATTAATTGGTATAGATGGTAACAGTTTAAGTGCCTGAAACTGATTCTAGTATATCTGTTTGATCAGCAAAGATCTCAATTAAATAAGTTAAATCTAAAATTAAAATTACTATTAAAATTTTATGTATCAAGCTGTATATCGCATATTAGACGCTAACTTAGACCGAGCCAGGGAAGGACTGCGAATTATTGAAGAATGGTGTCGTTTTGGATTAAATAATGCTACTCTAGCAGAGGAATGTAAAAATATCAGACAAGAATTAGCCAAATTACATCATTGGGAAATACGTCAAGCGAGAAATACAGCTAACGATGTCGGTACGGAATTATCTCACCCCCAGGAAGAAGTTAGAGACAGCATCGATTCAATTTTACAGGCAAATCTGTGTCGTACCCAGGAAGCTTTGAGAGTATTAGAAGAATACGGCAAACTCTATAATCCTCAGATGGGCGGGATTTGTAAAAAAATGCGCTATCGAGTTTATACTTTAGAAACTAGTCTGTTAGATAACCGTCGCTATCAACAACTTAATAGATCTAGTCTTTACCTAGTAACTTCTCCTGAAGAAAATTTATTTCAGGTTGTAGAATCAGCTTTACAAGCAGGTTTAACTCTAGTCCAGTATCGAGACAAGGAGAGCCACGATAGTTTACGCCTCGGTATTGCTCAACAATTGTGTCAACTGTGCCATGAATATAATGCTTTATTTATTGTCAACGATCGCGTAGATCTTGCCTTAGCTGTAAATGCTGATGGGGTACACTTAGGACAGCAGGATATTCCTGTATCCCTGGCGAGAGAGGTTTTAGGCTTTGGCAAGATTGTGGGACGTTCCACAACTAATAAAGAAGAACTGAGTAAAGCTCTCTCAGAATCGGTGGACTATGTCGGAGTGGGTCCTATATATCAAACTCCCACTAAACCAGGCAAACCCGCAGCGAACGTTGACTATATCAAGTATGTGATCGAAAATTGTCCTATTCCCTGGTTTGCCATCGGAGGCATCAATTTATCTAATATTGGGGAAGTTTTAAGCGCGGGAATACGCAGAGTAGCTGTAGTGCGCGCTATTATGCAAGCTGAACAACCAGATATGATTACTCGTCAATTTATCAATCTCTTGTATTCTCAATTCCATTGATTTGGGAAAAAGTTAAGATACTGGGGAAATAGGAACGGGGCGAATCAATAAATATAGTAGTATGTTGCAGGAGAGTTTATTTTATGTGGGAAACAAATACCACAATTACAGTACAAGTTAACGGAGAAGAACATTCTTTGACTAATTCGGTAACACTACCAGAATTTTTGTCTCAAATCGATTTCAATCCCCGTCTTATTGCCATAGAGTATAATGGGGAAATTTTGCATCGCCAATACTGGAATGAAACTAGGTTACAGAATGGCGATCGCTTGGAAATAGTTACTATTGTCGGTGGTGGTTAGATAGTTTTTAACGAACATTAACAGTTTGCTGTAATCGATAAAGAGTAGCGTAATGTTTGCCCTGTTTGATTAATTCTTGGTGGGTTCCTTGTTCTAAGATATTTCCCCCTTCGAGATAGAGTATTTGATCGGCATTTTGGGCATTTCTCAGATCGTGGGTAATTAGAAAGGTAGTGGATGTTTGGGTTAGACGATCTAACGCCTCAGTAACAATTTGCTCGCTTTGGTTATCTAGTCCTACGGTAGGCTCATCTAAGATTACTATGGGAGCATTTCTGATGGCAGCACGAGCGATCGCAATCCGTTGTCTTTGTCCACCAGATAAAGTCGCGCCTCTTTCTCCTACTACTGTATCGTAGCCATCTGGCAAGTTCATAATAAATTCGTGAGCATTAGCTAAACGGGCAGCAATCATGATTTCTCGATCTGTGGCATGATTACAACCATAAGCAATGTTGTCCCGAATACTGGCAGCAAAAAGAATACTATCTTGTAGCACGATACTTATTTGGCTGCGGAGAGAATCTAGAGTATATTCGCAAATGTCTGCTCCGTCGAGGAAAACCTGACCTTCATTGGGGTCATAAAGACGCAAAAGAAGGCTAACTAAAGTTGATTTTCCGCCACCAGAAGCACCGACAAGGGCTATTTTTTGACCTGGTTCAGCTCTTAAGGAAATATTATTAATAATATTTTGTTGGTCTGGCTCGTAGGAAAAGCTAACATTCTTAAACTCCACTACACCCCTGAAACATGGTGCAGGATAGGAATCTTTCGTATCTTTAACTTCTGGCACAATTTCTAGGAGATCGATAATTCTTTCCCCAGATGCGATAGCTTTAGCAATTTGTCCTGTATATTTCGCCAGTTGTCGCATGGGTTTAAAAGCAACTTTGAGATAAGTAATAAACACCAATAAATCGCCAGGAGTTACAGCACCTTCCCTGACCAACTGTACTCCCCGCCAGAGAACACAAGCAGTTGCCACAGCGACTAATATTTCTACTAATCGTTCTTGTCCTGCTTTTAGCTTCTGGGTTTTGGCACTTTCTTTCAAGCTTTTTTGATTTTGTTGGGCAAAAGTTTTTTCTAACCGAGACTGAAGAGATAAGGCTTGTACTACTTTAATTGCACCAAGGGTTTCAGCTGCGTTAGCTGCCATTGCGCCTTCCCTTTTCCGTTGTTTTCTGGCAACTTTATGAATGCGTTTACTCATAGTTGTGGTAGTAATCAGAAACAGAGGAAAAATAATTACAGCAATTAAAGCTAGTTGAATGTTGAGCCAGATCATCACTGCCAACATTCCGATCATGGTTAGAATATTAGTTAGCAATGGTAAAGCAGAAATTACAATTACTTCCCTAAGTCTTTCGATATCATAGGTAACGCGAGTGATTAAATCTCCTGTCTTAGCTTTGTTATGAAAAGAAAGAGATAAGCTTTGAATATGAGAATATAAATTACCCCGTATTTCGCTCATTACCCTAGTAGCAGCTACAGCCATTCCCGTAGCACTTACATAAGCTGTTGTGGCTCGTACAAAAGCAATAATTACTATAGCCACTACTGAAAGCACTAATAGAGTAACAACGTTTAAGTCGTCTAAAAGAGGAACCTTTAAGTTGTCTAAAAAAGAAAGTTGTGAATTTTCAACCTGAAATTCTTTAACAATAATCTCATCAAAAATAAATTTAAGGGGCCAAGGTTCAAGAAGGCGTACTGCTGTTTCTACTAATAGTGCCAAGAAGCAAACAGTAATTAATCCTCCTTGTTGGCGAATTTGGGGGAAAAAATGCCTTATTATCCGTTGAATTCCTGATATTCCTTGTTTTAAGTTTTTGGGAGGTTGCTTTTTTTTGATCATTGCTAGTTATTGATTATTGCTTTTTCAGGAGAATAGCGATCGCTGATATATTGGTTTAATTTTCTTTCCCCTGAAATTAAAATTTTTTCCAGCCAGGTATAGTAGCCACCAAAGGAGACTTGTTTAACCAAAGGACGTAAGAAAACTAAATGACGACGATATCCTAAACGTTTGTAACGTTTCTTGAAATACTTATCTTGTTTATTTAAATTCCATTTCTGCATAAAGTGTTTTAAACTGGCTAGTTCCCAAGCATCACTCCAGCGCAACATAAAGTAGGTTAAATCTGACCATTCAAACCCAGAATCAGGAACATAGGTAGTTACGGATGTAGGCTCGCAATAGATTTTTTCTCCTGCATTGATCACATTCATGGAAAAATCAGTCTGTTCTCTAGTACTCAGTAATTTTTGATCTAACAAACCGATGCGATCAAAGATATTCTTGCGGACTAACAAACAATGAAATTCAGCAAATTCACATTCTCGCCTGTGGAGTTGGTCTTTTACTTCCGCAACAGGACGATTCACAAAATAATGTTTTTCATGAACTTTACGTCGCATTTGGTGTTTTTTGACCTCTAAAATAATTCGTGCTTCTCCCCCTGCTAAATGTATTTTAGAGTGTAAATCTTTACCGATACAAACTAGAGGACAAACTACTGCTGCTGCTGTTTCTTCTGCACATTGAACTAATTTTTCTAGCCAACCTGGGGCGACGTGAATATCGTTATCGACAAAGACGACATATTTGGTGTTGACATACTTTAAACCGATGTTTCGTGCCTGATTGGGAGCGAGATATTTTTCAGTTCTAACTAACTTAAATTGTTTTTCCTCTGCTTGTTGTGCCAAATATTTTTGAGTTTTTTCTGGAGAATTACCATCAACATAAACTAGAGAAAAGGGATAGCTTGTATATTGGTAAATACTTTCTAAAGATTCACGAGTGTAGCTAAAACGTTCTCTGGGAACTACTACTAAAGTCACTTCTGGCTTGTTCATTGCTAATTGTTAATTGCTAATTGGTAATTGTCAATTGATAATTGGGACTCGTTACTAATAGACAAAACATATTCATAAATTCTGCCCCAGTTAGCCTGTTCCACAGCAGGATTTAAATCTTGCAACACTTTTTTCTGAGCTAGTTTACCGAAAGCTTGTCTTAATAGTGGACGAGCAATTAGCTTAGAAATTGCCATCCTTAATTCTTCACTAGAATAGGGATTAACTAAGAAGCCATTAATGCCATCTTCAATAATTTCGCCAATAGCATCAACATTAGTTCCCACTACTGCTTTTTCTGCTAACATTGCTTCTAGTAAAGCATTGGGACATCCATCATTCAGGGAAGGAATGGCAAAAATATCCATATGAGGTAAATAAGCTAAAGCTTCTTCTCGGCTAATTTTTCCTGTAATGACAATTTTGTCTTCTAAGCCACTTTTTGCCAGTTCTTGTACCCAATATTCTGCTTCTTTCGCCACAAAACTTCCGACAAACAAAAGAGTAAATTCAGCTTCTATCTTTTGACAAGCATCTAATAAGTATTCAATCCCTTTTTTGTCACGAAAATTACCTACTGAACCAATTACTGTTCCTTTTAATTTACTAACTAAGGGTGGAGTTGGTAAATTAGCAAAATCTACAGGTGCAATGGAGTTTAAAAATGCTGAAGATTTGGCAACAATATTAGGAGTAAATAATCTAGCACGGTTCATTAAATCCCGAC
>JASJDB010000126.1 GCA_030065315.1 Xenococcaceae cyanobacterium MO_167.B52
TTGTCTTCTGTTTGTAGTCATCAAAAAGATGGCTAAATTTCTGCTGTTTTGTTACCTAAAAATCAGCTTTTTTGAACCATGCCCATTTAGTATAATAAATGCCATCTAACTTGTTAAAGTGGCACTATTTTGTTACTGATGGCAAATAACTATTTACTGTACAGCAGCAGTAATTATCCAAGGGTTGATTTTTATTATTTATGGGCCGAGCTGGATTTGAACCAGCGTAGGCATAGCCAGTGGATTTACAGTCCACCCCCATTAACCACTCGGGCATCGACCCCTTTTGTTGTCACAGTTACCAACTCTAACACATCTTCTCTTCAAATTCAAACATTAAAGAGTTTTTTTTGTGTAAGCAGCATTATTTAAGAGTTGTGACGAAAACTTCCAGAAAATAGCTTTAAATGGCATAAGCGGATGTCAATGCCCAGACGATAAGTATAGTAATTCCGGCAAAAACCATTAGAGCCGAAGCAGCAACCATTACGGGTTTATCTGCTCCTTTAAATTTCATAATTCCACGATCTAAGTCAGACATTGTTACAACTCCTTATAGCTTAAGTAATCACAAAGTGAATTTTAGTAGATTCCAGTATGGCACAACAATCGATGGTACAACATCTATTATTTGCTTACATTAAAACTTAGAATTATTTAGTCTAAATTAAGGCTTGCTTAAGAAAAAACTCTAAACAAATTATGAAACTATTACTGATTATTCTTACAACTGTAATAAGTTGTGCTGTCTTGGCTGAGGGAGGTTTGAGATTAGTTTTGGGTTTGGGGAATCCCCCATTGTATGTTGCTGATGATGAGATTGGTTATTTACTTGCGCCGAATCAAAATCTCAAAAGAATGGGCAATAAAATCCAAATTAATCAATATTCAATGCGGAGTGAAGCTATCACAGATGCTAAACCAGATTCTCTATTGCGAATCTTATTAGTGGGAGATTCTATTGTTAATGGAGGTTGGTGGACAGATCAAGAAGAAACTATTTCTACCTCTATTAAGAATAAGTTAACTTCCGATGGTAATTCTGTTCAAGTGTTGAATGCTTCTGCTAACTCATGGGGTCCTCGCAATCAATTAGCTTATCTTAATCGTTTCGGCGTTTTCGAGTCCCAAGTTTTAGTTTTAGTGATTAATACTGATGATTTGTTTGCTACTGCACCCAATTCTGCCCCTGTAGGACGCGATCGCAACTACCCAGCCCAAAAACCGTTATTAGCTCTAACTGAGGCTTATGAGCGATTTATCGCTAAACCAAAACCTTTGCCAAATCAGCCAGAAGAAAAAGGGGACAGGGTTGGGTTTAATTTAGCAGCTATAGGAGAAATTAACAGAATTGCCAAAGCCGAAAATACCCAATTTATCTTAGCTATGACCCCTTTACTCAGAGAATTGGCAGCAACAGGTTCGCGAGATTACGAAAAAAAAGCCCGCAAGAGGCTTCAAGAATTTGCTATGCAGGAGCAAATCACTTACATTGATTTTTTACCTATATTTGCTGATTTTCCCCAACCAGAGTTTTTATATCGAGATCACATTCATCTCAGTCCCCAAGGCAATCATTTAGTCAGTGAAACTATTGCTAAAGAGGTAGAATCGGTGATAAATCAAAAATGAGCCTTAAGTTTAGGAAACATTAACAGTAGGATGCTGAATAGTTTGTTTTTGCCAATCTGTATGATGCCAAACTTGACCATCAAAAGCCATTTGCTCAATTAAACTTGCCAAACGCAAAGCTTGAATCCCCTGTTTTCCTCCTACAGAAGGATGTTCTCCCCCACGAATGCAACTGATAAAGTGTTCTAATTCTGCATAGAGAGGCTCCACATTACTGGTATAAACTTTTTCGATTAAACCATCTTGACGATAGAGCCTATTAGAAGAAGTAAGAATACTATCCGTAGGATAGCGGTGAATCGAAATATCGTTATTTAAAAAATCGGTTTCAATCAAAGATTTCTTACAATGAGTACTCAAACAGCGAATTTTACGATGGGTAATTTTTGATGCTCCTAAAGTAGCCACTACCCCATTGGCAAAACCCAAAGTTGCAGTTACATAATCGAGATAACCAGAATCAGTAGCACTACTACCACTGGCAGTAAGTTTAACTACTTGAGAACCAGTAAGCTCCAAAAGTAAATCTATGTCATGGATCATTAGATCCAAAACTACAGAAACATCATTAGCTCTTTGAGAGTAAGGACTCATGCGACGAGCTTCAATAGACAAAATTTCTTCAGTTTTGGCAATTTTGCTCAATTCCATAAAAGCAGGGTTAAATCTCTCGATATGACCTACTTGCAAAATACATTGGGCTTCTGCTGCTGCATTTACTAGAGATTCTGCTTCAGCAATAGAAGCTGCAATGGGTTTTTCGACCAAGACATGAACCCCTGCTTCGAGACAATCTAGCCCTACTTGATGGTGTAATCGAGTGGGTACAGCGATACAAACTGCATCTACAAAAGGTAATAACTCCCGATAGTTTTCAAAAAAACGAGTTCGGTATCTACTAGCAAGTTCGATGCCACGCTCTACATTGATATCTGATATCCCGACTAATTCAATGTCTTTGATCAGACTCAAAATCCTAGCGTGATGTCGCCCCATATTACCTACGCCAATAACTCCCATACGGAGTGGCTGGGGATGTATTCTTTTATTTTTGATATTCTTTGATTCTTGAGAAAGTTGATATTGCACTTAATTTAGACTCCTCACCACACACACAAGATCAGCAAACTGGGAATAAGTTAAATAGCTGATCAACCATCCAGATAGTACCATAGGCATTCTTATTATGAAGTTTTAAAAAGTTTAATCTACTTTTTTTAGGGAAACCTCAAATATTGCGCCTTCACACATCTTAATATTTTTTAGGTAATACAAGTTGCTAGATTTAAGAATAATGCTTCTAGGTTCTGCAAAGTAGGTCAAGGGGCTGAGTAAGGAGTTATTTTTTAGGTGGGGCTTTGCGAATTTCAGAATAAAAACTAGTTTGCATCTTATTCTGGGGATTTTTGACGATGATAGTACGCAATCTTAAATTTTCACTGGCAAACCAAATTCTTTCTTCAACAGTGAATTTTTCTGTCTCAATAGTAAGAGTTAGAGCTTCATCTTGACCCAAAGTGTAGCTACCTTTACTTGTGGTCGCTGGTACTTGATAGATAGTTTGTAAGATTTTTCCTTGCTGCTGATTATCGCTCTGGGGAATTAAAACCACCAAAGCAGAGCCTTTTTGCTTGGGTTTGCCCCAGTCTGGTGAATTGTCCCAAGCTTGTGAGATCGCGCCTATAATAGATTTAGGAGTAATCTGATAAGTTTGGCACAATTCTACTACCCTGGAATCTTCAGAAGGGAACAATTCAATTTTAATATCTGCTTTGCTATTTTCAGTTTTTTCGGAATTTAGATCATAATTAGTACGTTGACTAAACCAGTTTCCATGACAAAGTTCTAAAAATTCTTTTATATCCATAAAGTATTTATTAAAAAAAAATCAGTCAAATTGTATAAGATTATAAGCAATTTCGTTCCCAGATCAAAACTTCATGTTCACAAATCAAATAAAAATACTGTAGTAGCTACCATGCCAAACTCCTGATAAAGTAGAAATTCGACTTAATAGTTATTATGTAATGGGGATCTGGAATAGTTGCAATGGATCAAACTCAAACTAAAGAACTAATAAATAATTTACCTGGACTGGTTTTTGCTATTCATAAAATGCTTGATAAGCAAGAGAAAAATTTTGGTTATTTCCAGGTCAAAAAAGAATCCGACTTTTGCTCTTTATATATTCCATCTTTACCTAGCTTCAAACTATATCAAAATTCTCGCACCCATATTTATAAAGGGTATTGGCAAACGAGCGATATTCTACCAGATATCAAAGATCGCAAACATAAACCTCATATTAATGTCAAAAAAAAGCAGACTTCAGTTAAAGTAAAACAACAGGGATTAACCGAATCTCAAAATATTAAGTTAGTCCCCAAACAGCAGGTTTCAAAAATTACTAACTCTAAGCCAATCATTGTAGTCAAAAAACAGCAAGAAGCTATTAAATTTCAAGCTGGTAAATCAACAGAAAAACAGCAGAAACTTGCAGTTACTGAATCAAAAACCGTGACTTTAGTCAAGAAACAGCGTCTGTATGAAGTTATTTATCAATATCATGTGAATCCTGAAATTCGCTTGATTAATCAAATAATAGCTACTTGTTTGAAAGAAAAAATAGAAGCAAGTATCTCATCTGTGCCTGAGAATGAAATTATGCCTCTAGTATCTATTACCGAAGATAATGGATAAGTTATTAGTCCTTTGTCCTTGAACGAAAGAAATGCCAGGGACAAGAAATTAAATTTTCCTCTTTCCTTGTTCCTTATTTGATCTAGGGATCCAATACTCTTCGGTTAAGAAGGTTGTCTGTTGAGAAAGAGAGAGAGAAGAACGTCCTTCGGAGGATGGAGAAGGTGGAGAAGAAGGGGAGGACAAGGGAGCAAGACTTTCTCCACTCTCTCCCCACACCTCCCACTCTCCTCCCTCTCTCTTCCATACTTCCCACACCTCCCACACTCCCTAATTTCATTAAGTTTTTAGGCTGATCCGAACAGTATTGTCTAGGGACCATCAAAAACAGCAGATTCTACATCTTGACGGCTCAAAGAGTATTTGAAAGAACGATTCAGATTTTCTCCTTGTGGGGCAGCATTTAGATAACAGACCATTAATTCTTCTGTTTCTAGACAAATTTCCGCTTGCCAAGTTGGTTTTTTGATATGCCAGCAATGAAGGTTATCTGGATCTTGATGACAGCCTAAATATGTAAGCCATTCTTCGATTTTGGGCAAAGTATGATTATAAAGGGGTGTATCTGGGCTTGGTAATTCCATGTAGGGATATTGGGCGTTGGTGAAAAATAAAAGTGACAAACAGTTTAGATTACAGTTTCACCCCGTAAATAGGCAACTGTTAAGACTAACAGGATACAACCAATAAAGGTTGCACCTAATAAAAATAATACAAAAATCTCTCCTGAAGAAAGAGGACGATCCGTCGGATCGAGATAGGCAGTGCGAGAAGCAAATTTTTGCTCTGGCTTTTCCCATCCTGTTGGTGCTTGAATCACGTTAATCCGAGAATAGCCAATTTTCAGGTCATATAGCGATCGCCGTTGGGGATTGCTCAGAGTGCCATAGGCTTCATTAAGTCGCTGAAATTTAGCTTTTGCCTGGGCAGGTGGTAAATCGGTAGTATCAGGGTGATATTGTTTGCTGAGTTGTCGATAACGGCGACGAATCTCAATTACAGAGACAGAAGGATGTAGCCCAAAGATGCCGTAGTAAGTGTCTGCAAGTTTGACCGACTTGGGAATAGGAGTGGTTTGAGTTTTATTAGCTGTAGAATTTTCGCTCATTACGTTACAGCAGTTTTTTATTTATTAAAGTATAGTTGTAATTAAGAAATATTAACATCTATTAACTCATCAGAAAGATCAAAATTAGCTGTAACATTTTGCACATCATCTAAAGATTCTAGGGTATCTATCAGTTTTAAAAGAGATCGCATATCTTCTAAATCGGTAATTTCAATAGTATTATTGGGTATCCAGCGCAATTCTACTTCTTTGACTGGTAAATCTTGGCTTTGCAATACTTGGTTTAAATTTTCTAAATTAGCGACTTCTGTATAAACTTCTACACCTTGACTATCTTCTAGTATTTCGTAGTTATCTGCCCCTCCTTCCATAGAAGCTTCTAGGAGGGGTTCCTCTTCAATTTCCCCTTCTAGTAGAATTACGCCTTTTTTATCAAACATCCAACTAACACAGCCTGTTTCTCCCAAATTACCGCCGTTTTTAGTAAAAGCTGATCGAAGATAGGCAGCAGTTCGATTGCGATTATCAGTTAAAGCTTCAATCAGGATCGCAACCCCTGCAACACCATAACCCTCATAACGAATTTCTTCTAGAATTGCCCCATCTTCTTGATAGGTTCCCGCTCCTTTTGCGATCGCTCTTTCGATATTTTCATTGGGAATTCCTGCTGCTTTGGCTTTATCTATGGCAGTACGTAGTTGAAAATTGCCATCAGGATCGGGAATACCACTCCGCGCAGCAACGATAATTGCACGGGATAACTGAGTAAAAGTTTTGCCTTTTTTGGCATCTACTCTCGCTTTTTGTCTTTTAATATTTGCCCATTTACTATGTCCAGCCATTTATCATTTAACATTTATCATTTAACATTTAACAAAGATTAGGGAGTAGAAAATCATGAACCTACTAACTACTAGCTTTGAGAAAGCCTTTGAACAGCATTTCCTCCTAACATTTGATGGGTTTGAGCTAACAGACTAGGTATTTTATCTTGATGAGGACTATCTTTCAAACAAGCAGATAAGTCAAACTGAGCTACTTGTTTAGCTGTTGCCCCTGGAAACCAATGACCACCATTTTCCAGTAAATTATATCTAGCTGCACTATATTCGGTCATATCATAGGCAATTGCTAAATTTCTTAACCACAAAATCACTGGAATATTAATATTCCCAGGAGTTACTTCATAAGTGGGTAAGCCTTGTTGCCAAGTTTCCATCCAATCTTTTCCTAAAGATGCGATCGCTTGTTCTTCTAGACGTTTAATGATGGGAGGTAAAATAGTTTCAGCTTGGTCTAGTAAAGATAAAACTTTCAGATGTTCATCAAAATCCGTGGGTCTAGCAGCCCCTAAACTGAGGGTATGAACTTGAGGATGGGATAGACAAAATAAGTCATTAAACACCATCGGACTGAGAGGCTTACACAATTCTACTAATTTGGCAGGGGGATCGTAGAGTCTTCCCCCTTTATCAGAAGGGCTAATGATAAACACCCCCATATCTTGTTTTGTTGCTGCTTCTATTGCCGACCAATTATTTTGATTGATGTAATACCAATGGAGATTGACATAGTCAAATTCTCCTGTATTGATAGCTTTAGTAATTATTTCTGTGGAGCCGTGGGTAGAAAAACCAATAAAACGCACTTTTCCCTCTTTTTGCAGTTTTCTGGCTTCCTCTAAACAGCCACCAGGGCGCATAGTATTGTAAAAAGTCTCTTCATTATTAATACCGTGTATCCCTAATAAATCAATATATTCTAGACCGACAAAATTTAAAGACTGCTGAAATTGCCGACTAAATTCCCTAGGGTCTGGTTTTGGGGAAACTTTAGTTTGAAAGATCAGCTTTTTTCTCGGTATCTTGGGTAATATCTTACCTAGTTGCATTTCTGAACTACCATACCCTCTAGCAGTTTCAATGTGATTGATCCCCACTTCCAGCGATCGCATAATTGTCGCTTCTAAATTACCTTGATTTGCCTCTGGAATTTCTGAAGGGGGAACATCTTGCCATTTATACTGATACCTCATGCCTCCACAGGAAAAAACAGGCATTTGTAACTCTGTACGACCAAATCGCCGATACTCCATAGTCCTCTTAATGTTCTAAAATTGTGCTTTTTTTATTGTAATAAGAGCTTGAAAAGTTTGATATGATTCACCTTGCGATCGATATCTAGGTAATGAGAAAATTTTTTATGATCTCTCTATCCTCAATTTATTCTTTACTTCCCAGAAAAACTTAGAAATTGGTTTGGGGTTAGTTAATGTCCAATGAAGAGCAGCAAATAATACCTGACAAATATTTTAATAAATCACTAACAGCCAATCAGGTTCTTAGGCTATATGAATCTGGTGAAAGAAACTTTCGAGGTGTGAAACTCAAAAATCAATCATTTAAAGGGCAAAACCTATCAGGAGCAGATTTTACTAAAGCTAATATAAGAGGTGCTAATTTTTATGATAGCGATCTCAAAAATACTCATTTTCAAAAAGCTAAAACTGGGAGAACAGGAAGTTTTGGATTAGTACTGTTTTTTAAATTAGTAATATTTTTATGTGTATGGAAGCTAAAGATAAAGAAATAGAACTTTTATTCCAACAAAAAGAATTTTATTCTAAAGAAATAGAATTAAAACGTGAAGAAATAGAACAAATGCGTAAAAATAATACTGAATTAATAGAAATTATTAAGACCATGAAACAAGAAGAAACCTCGAAAGGAAATATGATTTTTCAGGCTCCTGTATATGGAGTAGCAGGAAATGTTGAAGGCAATCAAATTATTTACACATCACAAAGTCTCGCTGACGCATCAACAGAAATTGAGAATCTTTTAACTCAACTTCAAAATAACGGATTAACTCAAGAACAAGCTGAAGGAAAAGTGGCTAGTGATTTAGCAACTAATGCAAACAATAATCCTACAGCTTTAGGTAATCTAGTTAATTGGGGTAAATCTTTAGGTAATAAAGCTGCTGAAACGTCTGTAAGTGAAGTGGTAAAAACAGTTGTTAAGTTAGCATTACAATTAGCAGGTTTTCCTATTCCTTGAGCATAACTAACTATTACTCATTCTAATTATTTCTGTTAATTAATATGTCCACACTATTCAATTATTCTAATTTTTTAAGTAAAATATTCATTTTTTGGGGATTTTATTAAATAATAATCCCTTTCTTCTACTATTTTTACTAAATCTTCTTGCCAAATTATTTGGATCGGAAACCATTCCCTTGCATCTTTCGCCGATATGCGAAGCGGTTATCCGAAGGTGTCCTAAAGGATACACCTGCGGATATACCCTTTAGGGATCCTTTAGGACGCGGGGTCTTTCCTCTTTTTCTTTGTATTCTTCTGTATTTACTTCAGATTTCAAAAGGTGTGAATCTTCACTATTTATGAAAAATTCTAAAATCATTCTCATAAATTCCCCAACAGATAACCCTCTAGAAGCAGCTTCTCAGTGGATATGTTCATGTACTTTTACTGGAACTTGAATCGTAACGTTGCTTTCCTAATTGTTCTTGACAAAATGAAGCAAAAGTACCACCACCATAATTTTTGTAAAGTTTCAGGAATTTGATTTTTGCCAAGATCATCCCAATCCCCTTATTTATCGCAAAGTAGCATTTCTTTGCTGCGACATCACTACTCTATAAATTAGAGAAATAAAAATTATCGAGGAGTCTAATAATTTCGTCAATAAGAGTCTTACGGCTTAGATTCTAGAATATAGGACAATAAAAAAGAGAGTAAATCTTTTGAGTTGGATAAAATCATGCGCAGTGCAAAGCAGATCCCTTTGGGATCACCTTTAAACCTTATAAGCGTGGAAGAATATCTGAAATTAGAGCAAGATGGCGAAATACGTCACGAATACGTAGCAGGACAAATCTATGCGATGACTGGCAGTAGCAGAGAACACAATCTTATTGCTACTAATCTTATTTCTTTATTACGTCCTCATCTACGCGGTGGTGTTTGTCGTGCTTTTGTTTCGGATATGAAAGTCGAAATACAAACCAGTAGCCAGAGAGCAGATTTTTTCTACTATCCTGATGTAGTAGTTACCTGCGATCCTCAAGATCGAGAACGTTACTTTTTAACTTCTCCTTGTTTGGTAATTGAAATATTATCACCTAGTACACAAGCAACAGACAAGCGGGAGAAACGGATTAATTATCAAACTATTAGTAGCCTACAGGAATACGTTTTAATTTCGCAAGATGAAATTAAAGTAGAAGTTTATCGCCGAGACAAAAATAATAATTGGACGGTAGAAACTTTAGGAAAAAATGACGATCTACAGCTAGATTCAGTCGGACTGACATTAACAATGGCAGATATTTATGAAGACGTTTTTAGTCTGTAATTAAATTAGTTTAACTATATTGTACTTGAGTAATAAAAATTATGAATCCTATTGAATATCAAACTGATTTTTATGCCTGGACACAACAGCAAGCTGAATTATTACGGAATAAAAAAATTGAGCAACTAGACTGGTCTAATCTTGCAGAAGAAATAGAAGACATGGGACGTTCTGAAAAAAGACAGCTAGAAAGTAGATTGGAAGTATTAATTATGCACTTGCTTAAATGGCAATTTCAGCCTAATCTACGCTCTCGTAGCTGGCAATTAACTATCAAAGAACAGCGTCTTCGTCTCGAAAAACTGCTAGCAGAAAATCCTAGTCTTAAATCGAAGCTTACCGATACTAAAGAAAAAGTTTATCCTTTAAATGAATCTTTTTTAACCCAAGGACAAAGATATATTCTGCGATAATTAAGAACTTTGTTCAACTTTACTGAAGACGAGTTGCAAAAGACCTTAATCAATCTTCTAGACCGTGTATTTCGGAATCATTTGCCCCAAGCCATTAACCGCGAATTAAATACTCTACGGCGGAATGGAACCACAGGAAGCAGAAGAATATTGTGATAAGCCTGATAATTTAACTGAATTAGCTCAATATATTAGCTTGATATTGGGATAATTGATCAAGCAAGACCAATATTTAAAAAGGTATAGTTTAAGATTTACCTGTGTAGTGCGCCCCAATAAATAATAATAGATGAGATTTTTTGGCTCAAATATAGAGCAAATACTGGATTTTTTTTATGGCAGATTGGATCAATCCAGTTTGCCTAACTATCTTATTTTTATCCTTTTTGCCCTACTAGCAATTGCTATTGGGCAAATTGTTCCTAGTTTATTAAAGTTAATTTTTTATCTGTTTGATCGTAAAAAAGAGAAAAATCTCTATGAACTTTTTATCCAGCCAATTCGAGGTGCAATTAAATTTTGTAGTACTTTAACACTTATTTATTGGGCAAATGGTTTATGGCCTAGGGAATATGAGGCAGCATCAGAATTTTTAGAACCGTTAATCGACTTGGTCTTTTTGCTGGCTATTGCCTGGATCATTTCTCGTATCTTGACCCAATTTATTCGCGCCTATGGC
>JASJDB010000127.1 GCA_030065315.1 Xenococcaceae cyanobacterium MO_167.B52
ATCCTGGTAAAACCCAAAAACTCAGAATTAATGCGATCGCAGCTTGCAGAATAATATAGACTTGTAAACGTTGAAAAGCCTCTAATGGTAAGGTTCCTGCTGCATTAGCAGCAATGGCAAAAACCCCAAAAGGAGTGAGTTTAGAAACAAATTTAGTGATTTTCAGTAAAGAATCAGTTAAAGTGTCTAATGCTTTGAGTAACTCTTGTTTATGCTCTACTGTAATTAAGGCTAACCCTGTGGCAATACAAAACAGTACTAGAGAAGGAATGATGGTATTTGCCATCGCATTGAAGGGATTGAGGGGAATAAATAACTCTAGTAAACTGAGAGACTTATCTGCTTCTAACAGAGAAGTACTAAAAAAAGCAGAAGACTGCCAATCAGGAAAGCCCAAGGGTAATAATGCTACTATCAGTAGGATTATTGCCCAAAAAATTAGAATAACAATGCCACCTTTGATAAAGATCGATTTCGCATCTTGATAATTAAGTTTTCCCAAACTACCAATGAGAGAAACAATAATGTAGGGAATCACAGGCATTTGGAACAACCGCAAGAAAATATCTCCTAAAAAGGAGAACCAAATTGCCATTTCTCCCAAAAACAGACCAACTGTAATACCCAGAATTAATCCTACTAAGATTTGAGTCGATAAGCTATTTTTGAGGGTTTTAATGATAGAACTCATAAACTACTATTTTTTTAGTCAAACTTCTCTCGATTGAGTACACATTCTAAGTATTATTGCTGATTATGGCAGATCGAAGTATGAAAAAACTAAGTAATTTTATACAAAATCTTATTACAGATGATTTTTTGAGAACTTATGTATTAAACGAATAGCTTTGTTTTCAAGCCCCCTTCCAGCGATGCCCTTATAATTAGCATTTACCATAAACTTAAAATATGGTATTATTATCTCATGATACTCAACTATGTCTATCGAATTTATCCAGATGCTCGACAAGAAGAACTACTTTTAGAGTGGTTAGAAATTTGTCGGAAGTCTTACAATTATTCGCTTAGAGAACTCAAGGATTACATCGGTTCTCGAAAATGCTCTATAGATAGATGTAGTTTAGTGTCAGAGTATATAATCCCTGCGGATTATCCTTTTCCTGGATATCATCAGCAACAAAACAACCTACCTAAAGCCAAGAAAGTATATCCTCAACTCAAGTCAGTTCCTTCTCAAGTATTGCAAACCAATGTTAGAAGGCTGCATGATGCTTGGGACTTCTTTATCAAAAGAGGTTTCGGGTTTCCAAGATACAAAAAGTATGGACAAATGAAGTCTTTACTTTTTCCTCAGTTCAAGGAAAATCCTCTGACTGGGTCGCTCCGCGCACCTGCGGTGGGGCAAGTAAAGTTACCTAAACTTGGAGGAGTGCAAATCAATCTACATCGACCCATACCAGAAGGATTTGTAATCAAGCAAATTAGGATACTCAAGAAAGCTAAAGGTTGGTATGCTCTCACTTCTATCCAGTCAGATATGGATATTCCAGAGCCAGTGCCTCACGGTCACTGCATCGGACTAGACGTAGGTTTGCTATCTTATTGTGCAACTTCAGATGGTTTTGTCGAACCTGGGCGTAAGTTTTTCAAGACGCTGTACAGTCGGCTGAAAGTGCTACAACACAGATTGTCTAAAAAACAAAAACGCTCCAAGAATTACGAGAAAGCCAGAAAGAAAGTGGAAGCTATGCACAACCATATTGCCTTTGTTCGCAAGAATTATCAGTTCCATCTTGCTCATAAACTCTGTGATATGGCAGATACGATCTTCTTAGAAGATATAGACTTTCGTATCATGGCTAAAGGGTTTCTTGGTAAACATACAATCGATGCTAGTTTCGGACAATTTCGACAGATACTCAAGTATGTGGGCAAAAAAAGAAATGTGTTTGTCTGCGAAGTAGACCATCGGGGGAGTAGTCAAACTTGCCCAAATTGTCGTATCGAGGTCAGGAAAGAGCTAAAAGATAGACTGCATTCTTGTCCTGAGTGTCTATACGAAGTCGATAGGGACGTAGCATCAGCCCAGGAATTGTGTAACAGAGGTGTAGAAATGCTGAGTACCCAAGGACTTTGGGGGAAAGAAATAGGCTGTCAAGTCGGGCTGTCGGGGGCTTTTTGCCTAGATAAGTGGCGTGGGGCAGCAATGTCTCTAGCGTGAGTTAGAGAAGCCCACGCTATATTAAAAACGGAGCGTTAGCGTAGTTTTTATTTAGCGTTGGGAGTAGTCACAGCCAGCCAAAATATCTTTCCCAAGATGTTTGGCTCGAATTGTACTTCCTTGAACCAAGCCATAGTGTTCGATAATTTCTTTTCCTGGTACTCCTTCGAGGGTAGTAAGAATTATTGAATTGTTATTAGGTGTATATTCACCAGAAGACCTTGATACCATAATTAATTAATATCTCCTGAGTATTTCGTCAGTATAGTGTGAATTTACTTATATAGGTTCCAAAAATCCAGAAAAAATTAGTTTTTATTTCCCTGATTTTACTGAAAAACTAATTAAAATATAGCATAATTACATAAGTAAAATTACTGGGTTTTGGAAAGCAAAATTCCGCTACGAACTACTAATATTGTCACCATGAATACTGGTAAAATTTTACAGTTTTTCACTCCGCAAAGATAATTATTTTTCCTAAAACAGTAACTAAAGTATTCATGTTATAAAGGGGATAAGTAATGCGATAGGAGTATCAAATTTGACTATAGAATAATTAACTAATCCTGTGTCCAATGCCCATACTAGACCTAAAAAAATACTAAAACTGATTCTTAATAAAGTTTTTCTGGTATCAGATTTTATTACAAATGGTCTAATCAATATGCCAGTTAGAAAAATAACCAAACCAATAATCATCAAATAAGAAGAAGTGGATATTTTATACTGTTACCCGTTTTCATAGTAATAGCGAACAGACCGTAAAATAATGCAGCAATAATTTCACCGATCAGCATAGCTAAAAATTTTTGAGACATAGTTACATAGTTCTGAACAATTAATTAAATAACCAAAATCAAAAGAGCTATCTCGTACTTAATGGTGATAAATAAAACTTATGTTTTGGCTGAGATATTCCACCATTTAACCTATCTTAATCAGTTAGTTAATTATAGATAACAGTTTATGAACCTTTTTTTGCTTGCTTGGAATTTGTCTGAGGAAAAAATACCTTTAGTTTTATCCAAAATTGAGGAAATTAAGGCTGTTTATCAATTGTTAGACCCTAGCACAATGTGGTCTTTTGATCGGGGAGGTTCGGTATTTGCAGCATCAATGCACACTAGCAATAAGGCTGCTGCTCCCAGGATTTATGTCAACCACAGTGATAATCAAGTAGTACTATATGAAGGCTCTTTAGTTGATTCCACAGGTAGTTTTCAGGCTCATGATGCAAAACAACTAGCTCTACATTGGCAGGATTTACCCCAAGTTTTAGAAGGGCAATTTATGGTAGCGCGAGCTAGAAGCAATCCCCCAAGCTTGGAACTAATTAATGATGCTCTAGGATTGTGTCAAGTCTATTATGTTCGCCACAATAATAGCTGGCTAATTAGCAATAGTTCACTACTTCTAAGTCGCATCACTAAGATCAACGAATTAGATGCACTGGGAGTAAGCCTTTTCTTGTGTAAAGGTTCAGGAGGAAGCGATCGCACTTTAAGGCGTGGTATAAAAGTAATTCCGGGAGGACAACAGTGGAAATGGGAACAAGGTTGTACCGATCCCAAGCAGATAAGTTATTTTGACCGTGCTGATTTATCGCGTAAATACAGAAAAAAACTTAGCTACAAAGATGTAGAACAACTTGCTGAAGAACTAATAGAAATCTGTAGTAATCTGGCTCAGAGTTTTGGCTCATTACAATGTCCCATAACCGCAGGAAGAGATTCTCGTCTGATGGTGGCTTTATTAATTAGAGACGATATCAAAGCTGACTTCTTTACTAATGGTCTTGAGGAATCTCCTGACGTTCAAATAGGCAGTCAAATTGCTCATCAGTTCAAGCTTCCTTATAGAACTGAGACTGAAGACTTAGTAGATGATGCTTTCGTTAGCAGTTGGGAAACCGCTAGTAAGCGATTGATCGAACAAAATGATGGAATGTTATCTTTTCGCAGTATTAATTATGCTGCTAAACAACCATTATCAGTAGATCATTTGGGAATTACCCTTTATGGAGCAGCAGGAGAGATTGCTCGTGGATATTACAACTCACCGCAATTTGTTTGGAGTAGCTCCAATTTAGATTATGTTCAGAAATATTTGAGCAAAATTTTAATTGCCAATCATCAAAAACTATTCCATCAAGACACTATATCAACTCTGGAAAACTATGGAAAAGACTTTGTACAGCAGGCTATTGATGACGGATTTTCCCTCATCGATGTACCCGATGTTTTTCATTCCTATGAACAGGTGCGACGTTGGGTAGGTATTCATATATCCGCAAAACAATCAGCCCATAAAGATGCCTTTGCCCCCTTCTGTACTCGTCCCTTTATCAAATCCGCTTATTCTATACCAGCCCTACGCCGATATTCTCAACATATACACTACGAATTAATCAAGTTTTTAGTACCAGATTTACATCACGTTCCTTTTACAAAAAAATGGTCTCCTCAACAACCCATAATTAATCTTCTCTATTCCTTTTGGGATAAGACACTCAAAAGAAAACTATCAAAGCCAATCACCAAAATTGTCACAGGTAAACCCAAATCCGTTACCCTCGATATTAACCATCAAGTCAAAAAGTTTCATCGCCTAGAGTACAAAAGAAAAGACCTAAGAGAACTTTGCTTAGATCAAACCAATTCATCCCTCTGGAATTTTATTAATCGCTCTGAATTTGAGCGCATTACTGCTAGTGAAACTGATGTATCCGAACGCCAACGACATTTAATTGTTTTGTGGCATATATTCACCTTGTTTCAGTATGCAGATATGATGGGATGCTGAATTCTATCCACCCAAATTATAGGCACAATATCTTGTCATAAAACCGTCCTCAACCTTAACCATCAACAAAATGACACCAAGCAACGAACCTCTCTGTGCTCTCTGCGGTTCATTAAAAATTGATCTGTGAGTCTAAAAATCAAAATTCAAGCCGATTCCAAACTCAGATTAAGTAGTTATGAAAAATCAACCATATAGCTGAGATAGGAAAACAGGAACAGACTGGTGTTACAACACCCGAATGACACTAGGAATACTATCAATTGCATCCAAGTGTTTAATTTCCCCTAGTGCTTGACGGAAGTTCCCTTCTGGTACATCGTGAGTCACTACCACTATCTCTGCTAATTCTCCTTGAAACCCAATTTGTACCACTGATTCGAGACTAACTTGATGATTACCAAAACAAGTTCCCAAGTAGCCAATTACCCCAGGTACATCTTTACACAAGAAACGCACATAAAAACGAGTTTCTATATCCTTAATAGGAGTAAGAGCAGCATAATGCTGATGGGAACAACCTAGAAGAGGATCGAGTTTATGAGTTTTGCCACTACTTTTGAGGATACCTGCAATATTAAGAATATCTGACACCACTGCACTAGCCGTTGCACCGCCACCAGCACCAGGACCAAAGAACATTACCTGCCCTAAGGGTTCCCCTTCCACTAAGATGGCATTATAAACATCATTGATATTCGCTAAAGGATGTTCTTTGGGTACAAGAGTAGGATGAACTCTCACTTCAAGAGAGTCTGGTTGACTTTGTTGAGAAATAGCCAACAACTTAATTACAAAACCTAATTTATCAGCATAACTAATATCGGTAGCGTTAATTTTACGGATACCTTCACAAGATATATCTTCCCGCTTAATTCTATCACCAAATGCGATCGCAGCAAGAATGGCAATTTTATCCGCAGCATCCCAACCATCTACGTCTGCGGTAGGATCGGCTTCCGCGTAGCCTAGTTTTTGAGCTTCTGCTAAAACATCATCAAAATCAGCTCCATTAGCGGACATTTCGGTCAATATATAATTAGTAGTGCCATTAACAATCCCAACCACTCTTTTAATCCGATTTACCCCCAAAGATTGCTTTAGAGGTTTAATAATTGGGATACCACCACCCACAGCAGCTTCTAAGAGTACATAAACTCCTGCTTTATTGGCTGCGGTATAAATTTCATCACCATGACGAGCAATAACCGCTTTATTTGCCGTAACAATATGTTTACCGTTAGCAATAGCCTGTAAAATCAGCGATCTCGCTGGCTCTAAACCTCCCAATAATTCCACTACTATATCTATTTCAGGATCCTTAACAATTTCCTCTAGGTCAGTTGTCATTACCCCTTCAGGAAACTCTACTTTACGAGGTTTATCCAGGGAATTGACCCCTACTTGTTTGATATTAATTTCTTTAAGCAAGGAATTTCTCCCAGCAGTATCTAGTAAAATCTCTGCTGTGCTTGTTCCTACTGTCCCTAATCCCAATAGACCAATATTAAAAGCCACTATAATTTTATCTACACTGTATCTGCTTCACAATTTTATCTGCAACTGACAATATTTAGATCGGATTAAATACCTCCACAAAATTAATTCGATTTTTTGGCTTTTTTCTAAAACTATATCGCAAGATATTTTTGTACTAATACAATAATAATGACTAACCAATTTCGATTTTTTGGCTTTTTTCTAAAACTATATCGCAAGATATTTTTGTACTAATACAATAATAATGACTAAGCAACGCCGATTAATCGGTTTAACGGGTGGTATTGCAACAGGAAAATCTACTGTATCCGATTATTTAGCAGATAAATATGACATACCTGTTTTAGATGCAGATATCTTTGCCAAAGAAGCTGTCAAAACAGGTTCAGAGATCTTAAATCGGATTTTTCAGCGTTATGGAGATCGGATTAACTTGCCAGATGGGAGTTTAAATCGTTCCGCTTTAGGAGATATTATTTTTAATGACTCTAGTGAGAAACAGTGGCTAGAAAATCAGATACATCCCTACGTACGCGATCGCTTCACCTCCGAATTAAAAAAAATCACCGCAGAAACCGTCATACTATCTATCCCTCTACTGTTTGAAGCCAATCTTACTCATCTGGTAACAGAAATCTGGGTGGTGTTTTGTGATGAAACTATTCAACTGCAAAGATTACAAAAACGTAACAATTTATCCTTAAAGCAGGCTCAAACTAGAATTAAAAATCAACTTTCTCTGACACAAAAAATCGCTCTAGCTGACGTAGCAATAGACAATAACACTGATTTAGTCAGTCTTTATCAACAATGCGATCATTACATAATATAAATTTTTTCTTAAAAAGTATTGTATAAAACCTCAAACTGTAGCCGTTTATACGGAATAGATTTAGAATATGTATAGCAAGTTGATAACTATGTCATGTTATCAGAATAAAACAAGTAAACCCAAAGCATATATCTAAAGTACTGAACGTACTGAAGGTTATTAACTCAAACTATTTATAAGCAATCAGAGGGCAAAATATTATGAAACTACATTTTCATGGTTCCACCTATGAAACTCCCCATACAGAATGGAGTGTCACAGAAGGAAAAGTAATTGGTAAATATCGCGGAAAACCTTTGAAAGCTCATGTTTTGAAAGAACAACATCGTCGTCGCCATGAACTCTCAGAGTTTACCTATCGAGGTGTTCATTATAGTAAAGGCTAAATTCCGTTCCTCTCAAATTGGTTATAAGCTGTAAGGGACAAGCTTCCACTTAAAAAAAACATTTGTAATAAATCCCACTTTTCCAACAAAGCTACAGTTTATAGCCTCAACCTGAGCCAAATAACTTAAAAATATTTAAACCCTAAAAATAAACTAATTAAACAGCAATAATTTAAGGTATATATTTATGAAATGTTGTCAGCACAAACTTGATTTTCATGAAACGCCAGTAACGTTAGAACTTACAGAATTTCAAATTACTAATTTAGACACCTCACCGAAAGATAAATATCCTTATTCCATGAATCATAGGGTATCTCGTAATCATAGAAACTATGGAGCTATATTTCACAGCAATCTTTCTACCCCTAAAACTTGCTCTATTTCTAACCTAAACTCAACAGAAAATGCTTTCAGTATTTTGAAATATCAGTTGCAGGATGAAACAGCGAAAAAAGCTCATCTAGAAAATATGAAATTGAACTTAGAGCGTCGATTAGCATCAGCCAAAGCTCAAGGTAACAATTATCTAGTTAATTTATTACAAAAAGAATCAAAAGAACTAGAATTTAGCTAAATAGGGCTTGCTGAAAAAGTCTCTGATCAAAGTAGGCAACAGTTTCATCCTAACCAAGGGGTACACAAAATTAATCATTACCCTGCTTGAGACTGGCTGCTGTCTGACCAAAGAGAATGTTTTTACTCTCTTCTGTTACAGTTGATTGATTGGAAACTTCTCGACCTTTTTCATAAGCCTTAATGACTGCTGGACGGGAGGCAATATTATTAAACCAACGTTGGAGATGGGCAAAATTATCTAGATTTTGCTGTTGTCTGACATGGGGAACAATCCAAGGGTAACAAGCCATATCCGCAATAGAATATTCTCCTGCTATGTAATCTTTTTTAGCTAATTGATGATTCAATACTCCATAAAGTCGGTTAGTTTCCTTCACATAACGATCAATTGCATAGGGAATTTTTTCTGGTGCATACTGACCAAAGTGATGATTTTGTCCTGCCATTGGTCCTAAACCACCTACTTGCCAGAATAGCCATTCGGTTACAGTTTTGCGCGATCGCAAATTAGCAGGTAAGAATTTTCCTGTTTTCTCTCCCAGGTAAAGTAAAATTGCTCCCGATTCAAATATAGATATGGGTTCACCACCGTCATGAGGTGCAGTATCTATAATTGCTGGCATCCGATTATTGGGGGAAATCTTTAAAAATTCCGGCTTAAATTGATCCCCTTTGCCAATATTGACAGGATGAATTTGATAGCCCAGCTCTGCTTCTTCGAGGAAGATAGTTATTTTATGTCCGTTGGGTGTTGGCCAGTAATACAGTTGAATAGTCATAGTCTTTGTACCGTAAAAGTGATAAGTTAGCAGATTTTTGTAGTTTCGTTTCTTTAGTTGTAATAAATCAAGATTAGGTATCAATCTCCCTTGTCTCCTTGTCTACCTTGTCCTCCCAGTCTCCAATCTCAGTGTGCCAGCTATGCCATGTTTAAGCCTCAGAAATATTTGCTTCAACTATATTTTGAGCGAAGCTTTGATAAGCACTACCAATTTGTTTAGCCATAGTATCGGGAAATACATGAAAATCATCATTGTTTAAAGCTGCGATAATCCCCTCTGCTACCAAACTCGGTGGTTCTGCAATAGCTGTAAGTCCCGCAGCATCCCCCATATCTGTGGCAATAGGACCAGGATGGATACTCAATACTCTAATGCCCTGTTCTCCCAAAATCTCTTTTAGAGATTGGGTAATTGAGTAGGATGCAGCTTTAGATGCGGAGTAAGCAGCAAAATTAGCAAAAGCTTTGATGGAAACTACTGAATTAAGTTGAGCGAATACTCCTCCACCATTGGCTTTGAGGATGGGTGCAAAGGCTTTTGCCATATTTATCAGTCCATAAACATTAATATCCATTTGGAATGATAAGGATTCGATGGCATCAGCAGACAGTAATTCTCCTCCTCGAAAAGTTCCAGCATTGTTAATCACAATATTCACGTCCTTGGCAGTTTCCGCCGCAGCATTAATAGATTCAGGATCGGCTAAATCCACATGAAGAGGAACAACTCTGGTTCCGTATTGCTCTACTAGAGGGGCTACACTAGCTATGTTACGTACAGCTGCATAGACTTTAGCTGCACCTGCTTCTAAAAAAGTTTCAGTAATTACTTTGCCAATCCCACGATTAGCACCGGTAACTAGAATTACTTTGTTGATAAGGTTGTAAGTCATGTTTTTATCCTCTAAGAGTAATTTGAAATTTAGTAGTAAATAAAACCTAAACCGAATGGTATAAGTTATGACAAAAAAATTAGCTCTTCTCCAAAAACCTTAAAGCAGTTGATATTGCTCCTTTTAAAGTCAAATCGTCTTCCATCACCCGACCGACCAAAGCAACCCCCTGAGTAGTACAAACAAGAAAGCGAGCAAGGTCTCTAGGCTCAATAGAAGAACTAATTTCACCAGCATCTTTGGCTTTAGTCAAGGCAGTGCAGAAAAGGTCTTCTAATTGTTGCAAGTAATATCGCAGTAGTTGGGCAACTTCTTCATCTTCGGTCGTAAAGTCAGCAATATTAGTGCCGAACATACAACCACAGCTACCTGGTTGACTGTGCTTCTGTTGCCATTCTAGAAGCAATTGCTTGAGATTCTCTAGAGCCGATCCCTCCGATAATAGGCGATCGCGTATTTGACTGACATTGGTTAGAGCATAATGTTCTAAGGCTTTAATAAAGAGAGATTTTTTGTTGCCGAATGTATCATACAAACTCTTTTTGCCAATCCCCATATTTTTCATCAATTCCGATAGACTGGCAGCTTCATACCCTTGAGCCCAAAATACTTCCATTGCTTTAGTTAGAGCAACTTCTGTATCAAATTGTTTTTGGGGACCACGAGTCATAAGCGGTTTGTTTTTTATCGACAAACTAAATCTAACACAACTTAAACCAATCAGTCAAGGTTTTAGGGAAAACTCTGAGTTAATCAACCCAAATAAATACCAAGAGATCGCGCTGTTTCCACTAAAAAACCATCAGGATTAACTGGATTAGGACAGAATCCCTTTTGATGACACTGTTTGATGTGGGTAACTACTTTTTCTAAAGGCTGACTTCCTACATCGCCATTTTGTTTTACTACTAGTTGATCGTATTTTGCTTCAGCAATTAAATCTATAGCTTTCTTGGCAAAGGTAGCAGCTAAGAGACGGTCATAAGAAGAAGGCATACCACTGCGCTGAATATGACCCAAAACCGTGGCTCTAGTTTCAATTTTCTCTAAATCACAAAATTCTGGTTGATCGCTTAAACAAAGTTTGTGACTTGCTTGATCAATTTTTTCGGCTAGATAATCACCAATATATTTTTCTTTTTCTCCTTGAAGATTTTTAACCCCTTCAGCAATAACAATGAGAGCAAATTTACGTCCTGAGCAACGTAATTTAGCAATGTGGATACATATATTATGAATCAGATCTGTATCTATTTGGGGGGTAAGTTCGGGTATTAAAATAATGTCCGCACCGCCAGCGATTCCAGAACGCAGTGGCAAATGACCTGCATTACGTCCCATAACTTGAACTATCATCGTGCGATCGTGACTGGCAGCAGTAAAGGTAAGATCGTAAAGAGCCGAAGTGACTTTATCCACCGCCGTATCGAAGCCAATTGATCTATCCGTAAAAGGTACGTCGTTATCAATAGTTTTGGGAATAGCGATGATATTCCACTTTCCTTGTTGTGCCAGATCGTAAATAATATCTAGACTGCCATCTCCTCCCACGGAAATAAGAGCATCTAGTCCTAAATCTTGATAACCTTGAATAATTGTTTTAGCGATCGCTTTATCATTAGGATTACCTTTACTCAAAGACCCTAAAATACTTCCACTCAGAAATTGCAGAATATCTATTCCATGAAGTATACCTGGTAAATCGTAACCATGTTCTTTTAACTTTAAATCATCCGAAGAACATTGCTTCTGTTCCAGTCTGAGAAAGCCATCTGTGCCATAGGGAATACCATATACTTCCCATCCCTTAAGACTTGCACACTTAACTACGGCACGAATAATTGCATTTAACCCAGGGCAATCCCCGCCACTGGTGAGAATTCCAATTCTTTTGTTCATAATTTCAGCCTTTGGTTGCAACTAACAACTAACGATTAACTAATCCCGAATGAGGTTGATAGGTTTGTACCGCTTTAAGATACTGTACTCGTTCAAAAATATTAGGATTGGGACAATTAACTTGACTCATACTGCCTTGTAACTGGGAAATTGAGTCATATTCTTTCACTTCCAACCACTCAATTAGGTTTTTTTCAATCTTCTGTAGGTGTTCTAGACCCTGGCTTAACAGTGTACTGACTAGCATAGTAACATTTGCACCTACCATCATCATTTTAATAACATCATGAGCAGTACGAATGCCACTTGTAGCTGCGAAATCAAGAGGAACAGCACCATACAAAATAGCGATCCAACGCATTGGTAAACGCATTTCTCTAGAAGTGCTAAGAAGTAAATTTGGTTCTGCTTCTAGGGTTTCCAAATTGATATCGGGTTGATAAAAACGATTAAATAATACTAAGCCATTTGCCCCCGCATCACTTAAACGTTTTGCCATGTTTGCCATATTACTGAAAAAGGGACTCAGCTTAACGGCTACGGGAAGATTAACGGAAGAGGTGACACTCTCAACAATATCAAGATAAGTTTGTTCTATTTGCTCTCCTGTAGTGTTTAAATCAGTAGGAACATAATAAATGTTTAACTCTAATCCATCGGCACCTGCTTGTTCTACTTTTTTGGCATAATTACCCCAATTACCGCTATTAGAGCTATTGAGACTAGCAATAATGGGAATATCAACAGTTTCTTTGGCGTAACGAATTTGATTCAGATAGGCTTCTGAACCGACATGGAAAATTTCCTGTTCGGGAAAATAAGAAATGGCTTCGGGGTGGCTATCTCTATTATGAGTAAGATGATGATATAGAGCATAGCGTTCTTCTAATAACTGTTCTTCAAAAAAAGAATGCAATACTACTGCGGATGCACCAACATCTTCTATCCGCTTGATATTTTCAATGTTTTCAGTTAGTGGCGCAGCAGCACCAACTACTAAAGGCGATCGCAATTTCAACCCTAGATAGGTCGTAGAAATGTCTACCATTTTTCTATCCCCTTAATTTGCTTCTAAATTTAGCCGAATCTTTTGAAGAAGTTGTGAGTATAAGTAGGTGTGCAAAATTAATTAGATAGTTGCCCTAAAGGATTCGCTTCGCGTCAGAGAGGTGTTAGGTTTTAGGTATTAGCCTGCATTATTCATGAGAAAATCGAGACAAACCTGAAAGCCTTATGTAGTCTTAAACATAGAGATTTGAGTCCCACAACAGTCTGTGATATCTATCTATTACTAACTAATAATTCTTTAATTATCAAAAATAACAGCAAAAAAATAGATTTAACAAGCCTATAAATAGGTATAATAAATCAAGAAAAATACAGGTTAATCGACCTTTTTTGATGAAAGACTTTTCTGCCAAACTCCCCTTTAATTTAGCTACTAAGAAACCTTTGGAAGTAAAGTTTTCCAGACTAGATTTAAGTACAGATTCGGGATTGCTGTTAGTCAAACAAGCAGAAGAAAATCTGAAAATATGTGAAGGTATAGCCCATTGTTTGTCAGATAAGAGAGAACAACATAAAGTCAAACATCCTCTGTTGCAGTTAGTAAGTCAAAGAATCTATCAAATAGTAGCAGGATATGAAGATACCTTAGATAGTAATTACTTACGTCATGACCCAATTTTCAAAATTATCTGTGATAAACTTCCTAGAATCGGCGCAGAATTATTAGCTAGTCAACCGACTATTAGTAGGTTAGAGAATCAAATAAGTAAACAAGAAATTAAAGCGATCCGTCGTTTTTTTGTAGATAAATTTGTTCAAAACTATCGTGAAGCACCAGAAGAAATAATATTAGACATAGACGGTTGGGATGCTCTAACCCATGGACAGCAACAATTGAGCTTATTTCATGGTATCTCGGGACATCAAATTTATTTTCCTGTATTAATTAATGAAGCGAAAAGTGGTTATCCTTTAATTCTACAACTGAGAGCTGGAAATTCTCACGCAGGTAAAGGAGTTCTAGGATTATTAAGATGGTTATTTTGGCGTTTAAGAAAAGCTTGGCCTAATGTCAAAATAATCTTGCGAGGAGAAGGAGCAAATCCTCGATTTCTAGTAACAAATATAGATACAGAGCCGAGCGAGCTTTATGATAATTTTTATGTTCAAAGAGGAGCCAGTTCCGAGCATCGAATCAAGGAATTAAAACTGGGTATTCGTACAGATCGTCTCAGTTGTCGCAAATTTATTGTCAATCAATTCCGCTTATTTCTTAGCCAAGCTGCTTATATTTTAATGCTTGAACTTCGGACTGCTACACAGGGGACAAGATTGGCGACGGCTCAAGTTTCTCGTTTACGGGAAACCCTCATTAAAATTGCTGCCAAAGTTAGTGTTTCTGCTAGACGAATTCTAGTAGAATTAGCAGCTCATTGTCCTTTTGCCAATGACATCCAAGTCATAACACAACGATTATCTTCTGGTCAACAATTAATTTTTGACTAACATCTATCTCTGATAGGATTGGTGTGTTTATATAACATTAATTGAGGGGCTTTTCTAGCTTTGTGTCTAGTTTTTGACCAGTTTATCAGCCAGATTACTTACTTTTTAAAATCTATTTAATAGAAAATCAAACTTGATGCTAATTTCTGCTTTTTGGGGTTTGGTTTTTTGCTTCATGAATAATGCAGGTTAGTCGGTCATGGATTCCGTAGTTAGAGAAGTCATAGAAAAAGCCTTGCTGCATTTTGGCTGCTTTAGGATTAGCGTGAATATATCTCAGAGTGTTTAATGCCCTTTGGTAATCATTCTTCTCAAAACCACTACTGTGATATCGCTTTTCCCAGAAATGCCCTGTTCTCTTAAGCATTCGATTAAAACACATAGCAGTGTACCAATTCAACCAGTGCATGATGCGGGGCAACTCTTCTGGCTGTGCTGGTTCGAGCAAATAGTGGACGTGATTACTCATGATACAGAGAGCATAGAGTTTGAATTTAAACTTCTCTATGGCTTGTTTCAGGGCGTATAAAAACACCTCACGGCATTCATGGCGTATAAGTTTAAATTCTCGATTATTACACCGAACGGTGACATGGTAGCAATAATTAGGTTTTAAATCGCGGGGTGTTCGAGGCATCTATCTTGAGCGAGGTTATTCGTAAGATAGTAATAGCTGATTTTTCAGGATCGATTACTATTGCTACTGTCCTGGACTGTCCTGGACTTATAACGCACCCTCACCGCACAGCACCCACAATGAGAGAAAAAAAGCACTGTTAAGAGGTTTATTTGTCATATCCCGAAACGCAGTGAAGCCCGTAGGGTTTAGGATTGACGGGTAAACCGACAGTGCTTAAACTCGCTCTCTGTGGTGATGAAGGTTCAAGGGAAGTTATCAGGGAGATACTCTAGCTTATCAAATCTTCTATCTCATGTTCTGACTTCTGATATATCTTGCTGATTAACTCTACTATTGCTACAGATGAATTAGGGTACTTCTTGATTATCTGTTTAGCTTCTAATAGCCCACTGGTGAAGTCTATTGCTTGTTTGTTTGACTGTGTGAGTACATCTATTTGAGTCTGAATACCTTGACGCTTTTTGTAGGTAGTTTCGTTCATGGTTACAGAATGCCCCATAGATTGCGCTCTAATCTCCACAGGGATACCAGCTTGAACACCGAGTAAGTTACCTAAGTGTCTATCAGCATGAGTTTGGGTAAATGGTGCATTCCAATCTCTTAGATAACGCCTAGCCGTTTTACAGTAAAAATCAGCCATAGTTATTGGGTTGCTATTTTCTTTAGGCTTATTTTCAGGTAACTCAGGTTTTTCTAATTCCCAGTCAAAATAAAGGTTAGGATACTTTGGGGGAATCATAGGACGTGCTAAACGTTCTCCAGTTTTAATAGTAGTTCCTATGAACCTATCCCACTAATAATATTTTGTTAATCCAGATATGAACGGTAGCTAGAGACAAAAAAGCATCAAAATTAATTTTTTGACGTTCCCATCGAACAACTAGACGACGATACTTACGTTGATACCAGG
>JASJDB010000128.1 GCA_030065315.1 Xenococcaceae cyanobacterium MO_167.B52
GTGCTAAACAACAAGCAGTAGGTATTCAACAGATATTAGGTGCGATAGAAGCTATTAATTTGGGAGCCAAAGAAACAGCTACCAGTATTACTCAAGTCAAGAGCAATACTGAAAAACTTAGTACCAAAGCTCAACAGTTACAAAAATCCGTAACTTAAACTTACGCAAATTCTAGGGGTAAGGATGAGAGATGTACCTTGTCCCCCTTGTTATGCGAAGCGGTATCCTTTAGGACTCCCTTATCTGGAACGAAATTCAACCACATTGTATTTAATAGTAATGTCGTACATCTGATAAAAGTTTTGTCCCAGAAGCCCGATATCAAGGGTAGGTGCAATCGCAATATCTAAATCTTCACTAACCACTCCTCCAGTTTCCACAGAAGCAACTTGCGCCACATCAAATTCCACACTACTATTACTTGGAGTCTGAAAAGTTAACTTTTGTCGGGGTCTAACTTTTAAGGCTTTTGCCATAGGAGTGGTAATAACAGTCCAAGTAGCACCAGTATCAACTAACATTTCAAAAACATGGCGGTCATTAAACCTAACATCTATCACTGGTGTGCCTCCTTGTCTTCTTTTAATAGGCACGACAAAAACATCAGATTCAGTGTTATTGGAGCGAACACTTTTAATAGATCTAACTTCAGAGCTCCCACACAAATGACCTAAATCTAGAGGATTACCAGTACTATCTACCATAAAGCACCCAGAGTTTTGTTGGGCTGAAATATTAGAAGGAATTAAACTTAAAACTAAAGATAAAAGTAGAGACTGAGATAGTTTATTCATAACTTAATTGCTTTAAATTTTTTTTAGTATTATTTATGTAGCGGTTTTCAAATTTGTGAGGTAAAAAATTAATAATTACCAATTAATAAAAAACAGGATATAAGACTAGAGCTTATTAAAATGAAAACCACTATATTTTTATAATTCCCAAAAAAGCTATCTAATTAATCTGCAAAAATTAGTTGACTTCAAATATTTAGTAATTTTACTCAATTAAAATATCAGTTAATACTAGGAAAATTGCTGTAAGTAATTCCCGCAATTGAGTATATTTAGTTTAGGTTTAAATTCATTGATCAGTTATGCAATCTTACTCTTTAATTGCTCCAGGAAAAATAAATCTTTATCTAGAAATAATAGGCGATCGCGATGATGGATTTCATGAATTAGTGATGCTACTTCAAAGTATCGAATTAGCAGATCGTATTGATATTAAAGCTAGTGATACTCAAGCTATTACTCTCCATTGCAATCATCCCCAAGTCCCCACAGATCAGACTAATTTGGCTTATCGGGCTGCCAAACTGATGTGCCAGACTTTCCCCGAAGTTTATGCCAACTATGGTGGCATAGATATTACCATTACTAAAAATATTCCTGTAGCTGCAGGTTTAGCTGGCGGTTCCAGTGACGCAGCAGCAGTTTTGGTGGGAATTGACTTAATGTGGAAATTAGGCTTAACTAAACCTGAATTAGAAGATTTGGCAGGTAAACTAGGCTCAGATATTCCTTTTTGTATTTCTGGAGGAACTGCGATCGCAACTGGTAGAGGTGAAAAACTTGATCCCATCCAAGATCTAAACAATCTTTGGGTAATTTTAGCCAAACACAACAATATCAGTGTTTCAACTCCTTGGGCATACCAAACCTATCGTCAAAACTACAGTAATAGCTATGTTAGAGAACCCAAAGATGTCAAAATGCGCCAGGAGTTAGTTAATTCTGGAGCTTTAGTTACAGCTATTATCAATCAAAATAGTCAGAAAATTGGTAAATTACTCTACAACGATTTAGAAAAAGTTGTTTTACCAGAATATCCTGTTGTAGCTCAGTTAAAATCCGCTTTTGCTAGTTCTGAAGCCCTGGGAACAATGATGTCTGGTTCAGGACCTACGGTTTTTGCTATTTGCCAAACCCAATCCCAAGCCAAAACTATAGCCAAACAAGTTAGAGATACTTTGGCACAACCTAACTTAGATTTTTGGGTAACTAAGCTTTCTAATAGCGGTATCCAACTACAAACTGATTGACTACCATATTTTTAGCGTTAAGAATCGGTGATTTAGGTAAAGTGAAGTATTTTTTTCTGTCAGAAGGTTGGACCTACGGAAGAGTTTGGGAATTTGGTGGTTTATGGGGTCAAACAACTTGGCGCAACCCACCACATATCCAACGTCTCAATTGTGGCATCGTAGAAAAAGGAGAAAGACTATGGCTCTACGAAGTAGAAACGGCGGTAATTATGCTGGAAGTTAAGCCTAAAACCAGTGAACAATCCAGTATTGGACAGGTAGTACTTAAACGTTTGATAACTGCGGAACAAGTAATTAAAATCATCACCGAGGCAGAACAAATATTTCAACCCCAAAACCATTAACAATATGATGCAATATTTCTTAACTTTTATTAGATAACAAGCTTAAACTCTTGCAATAGGTTCTAACAATAGTTACACTTCTTTAAATAATAGGAAAATCAAGACATCCTAAATTAAGTCTATCTGTTTCCTACTCGCCAGTGATAAGCATATTATCTTCCATCGAGCAAGAGCATAAGACAAAAAAATACACATTAGAACATAAAAGTCTAAGTAGGCAAATTAATTACTTAATAGGAGGAGCGTAGTCAATGGGACTACCTTGGTATAGAGTTCACACAGTCGTCCTGAATGATCCAGGTCGTCTAATATCAGTTCACTTAATGCACACTGCTTTAGTAGCAGGTTGGGCAGGTTCTATGGCTCTGTTTGAGCTTGCAGTATTCGACCCCAGCGATCCTGCTCTGAATCCCATGTGGCGACAAGGTATGTACGTACTACCTTTTATGGCGCGTTTGGGTGTATCAGGTTCTTGGGGTGGCTGGAATGTCACAGGAGAAACTGGAATTGATCCTGGTTTCTGGTCTTTTGAAGGAGTTGCGATCGCACATATCGTTCTCTCTGGCTTACTGTTCTTAGCAGCAGTTTGGCACTGGGTATATTGGGATTTGGAATTATTCGTTGATCCTCGCACTGGTAAGCCTGCTTTAGACTTACCAAAAATGTTTGGGATTCATCTTTTCTTATCTGGTCTTCTTTGCTTTGGTTTTGGTGCTTTCCATCTCACAGGTCTGTGGGGTCCTGGAATGTGGGTTAGTGATGGTTATGGCTTAACTGGTCATATCCAACCAGTAGCACCAGAATGGGGTCCATCTGGGTTTAACCCCTTTAATCCTGGTGGGGTGGTAGCTCACCACATCGCTGCTGGTATCGTGGGTATTATTGCTGGTTTATTCCACCTCAGTGTTCGTCCCCCCGAAAGACTTTATAAAGCCTTGCGGATGGGTAATATTGAAACAGTATTGTCCAGTAGTATTGCAGCAGTTTTCTTCGCAGCGTTCATTGTAACTGGAACAATGTGGTATGGTAACGCTACTACTCCTATTGAACTGTTTGGTCCTACTCGTTACCAATGGGATCAAGGCTACTTCCAGAAAGAAATTCAGCGTCGTGTGGAAACTGCGATCGCTGATGGAGCATCTGAGTCTGAAGCCTGGTCAGCAATTCCTGAAAAACTAGCATTCTACGACTATGTTGGTAACAGCCCCGCTAAAGGTGGTTTGTTCCGTACTGGTTCTATGGTAAGTGGTGATGGTATTGCTCAACAATGGTTGGGACACGCAGTATTTAAAGATAGTGAGGGCAGAGAGCTATTCGTACGTCGGATGCCTAACTTCTTTGAAACTTTCCCCGTAGTGTTAGCTGATGCTGATGGTGTAGTTCGTGCGGACATTCCTTTCCGTCGTGCAGAATCTAAATACAGCATTGAGCAAAGTGGCGTTACTGCTACCTTCTACGGTGGTGCTTTAGACGGACAAACTATTACTGATGCCCAACAGGTTAAGAGATATGCTCGTAAAGCTCAGTTAGGAGAAGCTTTCGAGTTTGATACCGAAACTCTTGGCTCTGATGGTGTATTCCGCACCAGTCCTAGAGGTTGGTTTACCTTTGGTCATGCTTGTTTCGCTTTACTATTCTTCTTTGGTCATATTTGGCATGGTTCTCGTACCCTGTACCGAGATGTATTTGCTGGTGTTGACCCTGAACTAGAAGAGCAACAAGTAGAGTGGGGCTTCTATGCCAAAGTAGGTGACAAATCTACTCGTCGTGAAGAACCGATCTAAGCCTATTCTTAAGGCTTAATTAAGGTGAGGAAGCAACTACCAACAGCTAGTTCTTCTTCACCTTTGATTTAGGAAAAATTTTTCTCGACAAAACTTGATAAACTGTTAAGTATAAAAAATGAGGCGCAGAAAAATATGGAAAGCGTTGCTTACATCCTAATATTGACTATGGCACTTGCCGTTTTATTCTTTGCGATCGCTTTTCGCGAACCTCCTCGCATTGAAAAATAGTCGAAGGTAATCAGTCGCCCTAAAGGATATATCCGAAGGTGTATCCTTTAGGGCGAATTCCGAATTCCGAACTTCAAACTCGCGTTGTTTAAGTTTTTTTGCAGTTCTGAGTCGTTTTCTGTTGTAATCTGCTAAGAGCAGATTAGTATATAGCAAATGGCTCAGATTTGTATTTTGGTAGAAATTTAATTAATCTGAAAATATGAATCTATGTAAATTAACAATAATAATAGATTAAAGATCATGCTATGTCCCAATTGTCAGCACAAAGAAAGCCGTGTTTTGGAGTCCCGTTCTACCGAGGCTAAACAAAGCATCAGGCGTAGAAGGGAATGCCTCAATTGTAAGTATCGCTTCACCACTTACGAGCGCATTGAATTAGTTCCTGTGACAATCATCAAAAGAGACAGTAGCCGAGAATCCTTCGACCGTTCTAAATTATTGAGAGGGATTTTAAGAGCTTGTGAAAAAACTCAAGTATCCCATCAAACCATCGAATCGATAGTAGATGAAATAGAAGCAACTTTACAACAAGGCACCAGTAGGGAATTTTCCAGTAACGAAATAGGGGAGTTAGTTCTTAAACATCTCAGGAATAAGAGTGAAGTAGCATATATTCGCTTTGCCTCAGTTTATCGTAAATTCCAGGGTATAAAAGATTTCGTTGAAACCCTTAATCAACTGCAAAATAACCCTTTGACTAGTGAAACTAATACTTGCGATGATAAAGACCGTCAAAATGCTAATTATAACTTAGTTTTATAATTTAATGTTAAACTATAAAATAAGCTAATTACTTTATAATAAAAATATTAAAAATTATTTTGTAGCAGCCCAATAAAAAGTTAAGATAGTTTAATGGAATATTGCCCCAAAGCAAACCTTATCACCAAAATTACCACAGGCTTACAGAATCTATGTAGCAATCATAGTTAAGTAAGGTTGTTTTGATGTGTATAACAACACTGAATGCGGGTGTAGGCTACACAATCTCATTGAGAGTGTACATAAATGGGAGGCACGTTAACCAAGGAGATAAACAAGGATAACTAACACACATGGTCAATCAGCAAGTAAACAGTACTAAAGACATTGGTTTCACTCACGAAGATTTCGCAGCTTTGCTCGATAAATATGATTATCACTTCAGTCCTGGCGATGTAGTTGCAGGTACAGTGTTTAGCATGGAACCAAGGGGAGCTCTGATTGACATCGGTGCTAAAACAGCAGCCTATATTCCCATTCAGGAAATGTCAATCAACCGAGTAGATGACCCAGCAGAAGTACTTCAATCTAACGAAACCAGAGAGTTCTTTATTCTCACCGACGAAAATGAAGATGGTCAGCTCACTCTCTCCATCAGACGTATCGAATATATGCGAGCTTGGGAAAGAGTCAGACAGCTACAGCAAGAAGATGCAACTGTTCGCTCTAACGTTTTTGCCACAAATCGCGGTGGAGCTCTAGTTAAGATCGAAGGCTTACGTGGGTTTATTCCTGGATCTCATATTAGTGCTAAGGAAACTAAAGAAGATTTGGTAGGAGAAGACTTACCTTTGAAATTCCTAGAAGTGGACGAAGAGCGTAACCGCTTAGTTTTGAGCCATCGTCGTGCTTTAGTAGAACGTAAGATGAATGGCTTAGAAGTAGGTCAAGTGGTTAAAGGTTCAGTAAGAGGTATCAAACCTTACGGTGCATTTATCGATATCGGTGGTGTCAGTGGTCTGCTACACATCTCTGAAATTTCTCATGATCACATTGATACTCCCCACAGTGTATTCGGGGTTAATGATGAGTTAAAAGTCATGATTATTGACTTAGACGCAGAAAGAGGTAGAATCTCTCTTTCCACTAAGCAATTAGAACCTGAACCAGGGGATATGCTGAAAAATAGAGATTTGGTATTTGAAAAAGCTGAAGAAATGGCTGAGAAATACCGCCAGAAACTCTTAGCAGAAGCTGAAGGGTTGACTATAGAGGAAACTGAGATTCCTACCGCCAGTGAAGAACCAGAAGCACCAGCAGAAGCACCAGCGGAAGCGGAAGCAGCAGTTTCTGAACCTGAAGAAGAAATGGCAGGAGCAACCAACGAATAATACTAATTCTAGTTCTAAATTAATTAAAAGCGCGATGAAATAACTAAAACAACGCGCTTTTTTTATGCCTATTGAATAGGACAAGAAAAATTAGAAACACGACCTGGAAGGTTATAGCGATCACATTATTTTTGGCGATCGCTATAACCCAACAAGTATTTGAGTAGTCTCTGCAAACTTAAAGGGAAATGATATTATTCGGGGCTGGTGGAAAATTCTACTTGAGTTATGTCAATTCTATCTCGTAAATCTGTAGGTATCTTTTCTTATTCTTGATTGCGCGCATGATGAGAGGTAAGGTCAAATAATCCCCAGTTTTGCTAGTCGATTGATCGTTTCTTCCTGCGTCCGAATAAAATGCTGACGTTCTACTTCTCCTTGTAACATAGTATTAGCAGGATAAAAGTGAGGCTGTTGATAACTTTCTGCATAAAGGGTTGGTCGATGTCGAGAAAGCACATTTTTGATTCCCGAACGACGGCGATCGCGTTTTAAAGCAGCGAGGTCGATCTCGGCATAGGCTGCCATACTCTCTCCCGAACCTGTTTCCGCTAAAACTATACCCCGATAGTCAACGATCTTAGAACCTCCATCCACCGAACCTTGAGGCACAGAACTATTAGCAATACCAGCAGTATTGGCAGAAACAACATAAGCCATATTTTCTACTGCACGAGAAATTTTAGCAGCTTCTTTTGGCGATCGCGCATCACCATAAACTTCTGAGGTAGGATGCAGCAAGATTTCCGCTCCCCGCATAGTCAAACACCTCGCTATTTCAGGAAACAAAATTTCATCAGATGCGATCGCTGCTAGATTACCAATCTCTGTTTTGGCAACGGAAAACACCCCTTCTAAACCATAGCAATCGAGATACTTATCCCAAACATCGTGGGGAGTAGGAGTATACATAGAATTGAGTCGGCGATGACGCAAAACCATCGTTCCCGAAGGATCGAAGACAAAGCAGTTTTGAAAGTAAAGATTGGGAAAGTTAGGATCGAGTTCGTAGGCATTACCTGCCAGGAAGATATTGTATTTCTGAGCAATATTAGCCAGAGCATCATAAAGAGAATCTTCCATTGACAGACAGGCTTTATCTGCCCAAACAGCTATTGGTTCTCCCATAGGGAATCCCGTCAGCCAATATTCGGGTAACACCACTAAGCGACAGTCAGCACCGATAAAAGCCCGCCCCGCAGCAATTTGGGGATCTAAGCGTTTAATAGCTTGCTCCATTAGCGATCGCGCTTCTGCTCTTTCTTTGACATGGTTAACGGCGTGGCAGGTTACCTGGAGTGCCAAAGCCCTAAATGATTCTACGCGATCGGTGTTTGTTTCCATCTTTATTGCTGCTGTTTTAGTATCTTCTTTGAATTTAAACCTTTTTCGCTAAAATTTTTGTACTTTTGACGTTTAACGCATAGCGTTATAGACTATAAGTCTAATGTGACACAATTAAATGTGATACGAACATTTAAATATAAAGAAACTCAGAAAATCTTTGATCGGCAGCGTTCTCGTAAATTGCCATCAAATATTCAGCAGGTAGCACTAAGAAAGTTGCGTATGCTGAACCGAGCAGAAACTGAAACTATTCAAGATCTTCGTGTTCCGCCAGCTAATAGATTAGAACGCCTGAAAGGAGATCGAGAAGGTCAATATAGTATTCGTGTCAACGATCAATGGCGAGTGTGGTTTGACTGGAAGGATGGAGATGCCCTAAACGTAGAACTGGTTGATTATCATTGAGAGAAAAAAAATGAATGAAGATAAACTGAAACCTATTCATCCTGGTGAAGTGCTCTTAGAAGAATTTTTGAAGCCAATGAGCTTAAGCCAAAATCAATTAGCTCTTGGAATGAGGGTGCCTGCACGAAGGATTAATGAGATTGTTCGTGGTAAGCGACGAATTACCGCAGATACAGCTCTTCGTCTAGCCCGATACTTTGATATGTCGCCTCGTTTTTGGTTAGGATTACAAATGGATTACGATTTAGATGTGACTGAAGATCAAATCGGAGATAGACTTAACGAGGAAGTGGCTGTTTTGCTTGATAAATGAGCAAAGAATGTTGCTGCTATTTGTGAAAATTTATCGTTGGTTTACTTTGATGAATGAAACTTATCAAATTAGGCTGGCACAAGAAAATGAGTTGCATCAACTAAATACTATCGAAGAAGCTGCATCAAAACTCTTTGCCAACACAAAGTTTGCTCTAGAAGTTGACCAAGATACATTATCAATCGATTTGTTACGGGAACAACAAGCAAAGAATCTTGTTTGGGTAGCTGTTGACGATGGAGACAATCCCGTTGGGTTTGCAATGGTTATGGTTATGGGCGATCTCATTCACCTTCATGAATTATCCGTAGCTCCAGAGCATGGTCGCAAAGGGTTAGGAACTAGATTAATCAAGACAATAACTCAATTTGCCAAAATATCAGGATTTACTGGTGTTACCTTATCGACTTTTCAGGACATTCCTTGGAATGCACCATTTTACAAAAAGCTAGGATTTCGAGCCATGAAAGAAGAGGAAATTGGAATTAACTTACACAATATAAGAACCAAAGAAGCTCAAAATGGATTGCCAATATCAGAGCGAATTTTGATGATATTAACTTTTTAGTTCGAGCTTTTGGAAAATTTGAAAATCTTAGAAGATGAGTTAGACCGAACTTCTGCGATAGATGATCTGGATTTAGACGATTTAAAAGCATTTGTGTGTAGATCAAACTGGGAGAGATATTTTGATGAGAAAATCGTCAGCTATCCTGCTGAAAAATTGACACAGCAATGGGAAAGGTTGTATGAACTGCGCTGTAAAATAGCCCATAACAGGACTTTTAACAAGGTGGATTTTGATGACATAGTCAAAATAGCTGAGGAGCTAAGGGATGTGTTGCAAAAAGCCACGTATGATCTTTATAACGTCTATGTACCTGAGGAGGAGCGAGAGGTTGTAGCAGAAAGTTTGGCAAGCAACATCAATGAACTTTATGGAGAATTTATTACTAGCTGGAAAAAATTGGAGAATACTTTACGACAGAAAGCACATCAAGCCAACTTAGATATAGAAAAAAATAGAAGGGGCTGGATCTCCTTCAGACAAATAATACAACTTCTATACCAACGGCAGATTATTACTAAGAAACAATATTCTACAGGCATAAAGTTATATAGGGTAAGGAATAGTCTAGTTCATCAGCAAGACATTGTGTATGGTGAGGATGAAGTTCGATATTTCACGCACATGATATTTGAATACCTTCATGTAGTTACGCAAGCACTAGATAAGTATGAAAAAGAGATTTTTGAAGATACTTCAGAAACAGGAAATTCTATGGAAAAGGACGAGCAAAGGGAAGATCAAGAAGAACATGGAGATGACTCATGACAAACAAATGAGTGAGGTACATACATTAGATTCATTTGAGCAGAAAACCCCTGTCTAACAATTGCATTGCAGCGGACGGCAATTTACTCCTCAACCGAGATTCTTGACTTAACTAATGCCGTTGAACAATTGCGTTAAAATTTTCTGGCATCACTGAAATCTAGTAATCCTTGCCATCTGCATCTATCTTGCTTAAGGAGTTCTTGTAATTGAGATAATGAACAAAGTTTGATTCATCTTTCTTTGAAGCGCGATCGCGCAATACAAGGCATTTTGCGATCGCGCTTCCGCCCTATTTTGTACATGGTTAACGGCGTGGCAGGTTACTTGGAGTGCTAACGCTCTAAATGATTCTACGTGATCGGTGTTTATTTCCATCTTTATTGCTAATGCTTGATTGATTCTTTATTTTGCTTAAACTAGATATTCTTAGTTTATTGAATTGGTATAAGTCTCATTAAGAAACAGCAAAATCAGTTATTTGACGGCGTTCAGGGGTTTTGTAAGCGAGGACTATTTGCTGAGGCGATATACCAAGGTTTACCAGTTCGTTGGCAATGCCTTCTTCTGTGCCGTCATGTTGTATCCAAATTTTTTCGTTAATGATATCAATATGAATTAGAGTTCCGTAGATTCTTCTATTTTGATGCCAACCTGTTTCAATGAGGAGGTAGTGATCTTGGGTTTCGTCAATGACTAACTTTATTTCGCTTTCAGGATCATTACCAAGAAATTCAAGATAGTTTTTTAGGCTCTTGATAATAGCTTGTTTGAGAGCAACTGTATTTAAGTTATCCATGTGATAATCTCCTCTTGAGTTATATCAAAGGTAAACAGACGAATGATTTTGTCTTCTATCAATACTTGTCCTGCTTCTTCTTCAAAAACAGATTTACGTACATCTTCTGGAACGGCTAAATATAACTTACGCTCTGGTTCGTAGCGTGTTAAAAGATGCTCGTATAATACAAATTGACCAAGAGCTTCTTCTAAGTCTTTCATTTCTGAAGCACTGCGAAAGCTTTTAATTTCAATGGCAATTTTTTCTAAATCTTTCTCTGCTGCGATTAAACGCTCTGCTCCTAAGTCAACAAATAGGTTTTTTCCTCTTGCTAGTTTAAGCCGATAGGGGTCATGGGTAATTATCCAACCATCTTTTTGGATGGCATTTCGTACCACATCATGATAATAATCTCGGGCTGGCATGGTTACAGTTCCTGATGAAAGTGTTTTTGAATCAGTGAGTTAAAAACTGTTAATTAACCTCTCTTTACCAGTAAATTAATAATGAAATCTACATTGAGCAATCAATACTGCATCTTTTTCCACAGCATATACTAACCGATGTTTTTTGGTAATTCTTCTAGACCAAAAACCAGACCAATTGTATTTAAGAGGTTCGGGATCGCCAATACCCTCAAAGGGATTTCTCTTAATGTCTTTAATTAGAGTATTAATGCGCTTAAGTATCTTTTTGTCTGTCTTCTGCCAATATAGATAATCCTCCCAGACTTTTTCAGCAAAAGTTAATTTCATTCGTCGATTAATTCTCGATTTGTCCCTCCACCAGCACGAAGTTCTTCAATAGCATCATTCAATCTATCCGCATTGTTTTTGCTAGACAATAGATGAAAAGTTGCTTCATAGGCTTTGAAATCGTCCAAACTCATCACCACCACTGATGGCGCATTTTGCCTAGTTACAATTAACGGCGTGCGCTCGCGAGGAACGAGTGAACTCTTTGCTTCAATTTGATTGAGATATCCAGCCAGCTTTTGTCTAAACTCTGTATAGGTAACTGTATCCATAGTTCGATATTCTATCTGTACATATCATTGTACGTTAATAATTTGTATTCGATCTTTTTAAAATGACAATAAGCAAGAAAGATTTAATCAAAAGAATTTCTCAAAAGTTAGATAGTAACCTAAAGGAAGTTGAATTAGTTGTCGATGCTACTTTGGAAGAAATTTATCAATCTTTGAAACAAGGAGAAAGCGTTAACATCCGAAATTTTGGCACTTTTTATATTAAACATCACCGTGATTCTATTGCTTTTAAGTTTAATCCCGCTCAGAAGTTACGCAAGTTATTTGGTTGGTCATCTACTTACAAAGGCGAGATTTAGCATAATTTATAATTATCGAAAGACAGTAGAGTAGTCAATGATGAATAGTATTAGTTTAAAAGCCAAGGTTGATGTTAATGGTAAATTGAGTCTTCAGCTACCAAAAGAATATGCAAATAGAGAATTAGATGTAGTTGTTGTTTATCAAGTGGTAGAAAAGGAGGACACAAAAGATTTGCATCAAGTTGTAGATAGTTTTTATGGTTGTTTGGAAAACGATCCTATTTTGCTTGAGGAAGAAAACCAAAAAGAAACAGCATGACCTATTTGCTCGATACGAATGTTTGGGCTAGATATTTGAATGGACGATCGCCAGAAATCAGAAAAAAGTTTAGATTAGATTTCTATTTTTATGGAAATTAAATCTGATGATGATTTTAAGTTCTAAGTTTTAGCTACTCCATAAGGTCGTTTTAGATAGCACCCACGGGGAGAACCCACAATTTTTCCACGATCATAAACCAAATCTCCTCGCAAAAATGTACTCTTCACTCTTCCAGTCAACTCCATCCCTTCAAAAGGAGTATATCCTTGTTGCGATTCTGACTCCGTAGCACGAACGACAAAGGTTTCATTCGGATCGAAGAGTACCAGATCGGCATCGTAACCCACAGCAATGTCCCCCTTATCCCACAAGCCAAAACGTTGGGCAGGATTCCAACAAAGTAATTCAGCCATGTGATTATAAGACATTCCCCGCTTGCTACCTTCACTAAACACGCCAGATAGTAAATATTCCGTCCCACCAAAACCAGATTTAGCCAACCAGATATTATCAGGATCTTGGAGACTGGCTTTCTTAGCAGCAGCACAGCAGGCATGATCGCTCACAATCCAATCAATCTTACGATTTAACACTTGTTCCCATAGGTATTCCACATCCTCGCGGGGACGGATAGGTGGGTTAACTTTTGCCCATTTACCCGTTGGGGCATCTACATCTAGCAACAGATGTCCTACGGTTACTTCTCGCCTAAAGTTGATATGGGGAAATGCCGTTTGCATCGTGAGAGCAGCTTCTACTGCTTTGCGAGAACTAAGGTGCAGCAGATTAATATTGACACAGTTAGTTTCGTGGGCAAGATAAGATGCGATCGCAATTGCCAGTCCCTCGGAATGAGGGGGGCGAGCAGCACTGTAGGCTCTTAACCCAGTTAATTTTTTATCCTTCTGCACAATGTTGGTGTAGGCACGCAGTATCTCGGCAGTTTCGCAATGCAGACTGAGGCTAATATAATCTTTGGCTTGTGGATAACTTTCCCTTAATTGGGTCAGACCGCGCATAATGAATTCAAAATGAGCAAAGTCATACCGTTCTTCTTTATTAATCATCAGAAACAGATTTTGTTGATCTGACAGACCATGCAACCCATAACCACCATAAAACATAAAGATTTTAAACGATGTAATACCATGCTCCTCAAAGAGATACTGCATTTCATCAATATGACCAGAGGCGATGGGTGCAATATGATAGCCGTAATCAACATAAAAATTGCCTTCTGATAGTGCCAGTACCTCTGGGAAAAAATCTTGATAAGAACCACCTTTATTTAGGTAATATTGACCTGTGCGAATGTAATTCAGGCTAGTAGTCACACCACCCATCGCTGCTGCCTTGCTTTCAGTGACGGCATCTCGATCAAGGGGTTGGTAAATACCGATGTGCATATGTGCATCTATAAGCCCTGGAAATCCTAGTTTATTCTGAGCATCAAACACCTCTTTTGCCTTGTCAGAGCTTATTTCTGAGGCAATTTCAGCAAATTTACCATCCTTAATCCCTAAATCTAATTTTTCTACAGATTGCTGATTGGGACGAACTACACAAACGTTTTTAATAACTTTGTCTAGAATTGTAATTTCAGACACATTAACCTCTGGTCAAAATATAGTTACGGGAAATTTGATTAATAGTCTTTGATTATTATTTTGAGTGTTTGATTGTAATTCTATATTGAGGAATGATTGATGGAGCGAATACTTTTACAAAATAAGATTATTGGTACGACAAAGCTGTAAAATGCCGTTTCTCCTAATGGGATGTGTCTCAGGCACGATTTATCTTCTTTTCTTGAAAATGTCAGGCAATATCACAATGAATTGAAGCACAGTCCTAGTTTTCATTAAAATTGATCTAAAAATCCCACGAACAAATCAATCGTTATTATGGATGTAGCAGTTTTTCCCTGCCGATCGCTTAAAAAATCATTCCCAACCTACGCTTGACACTTTTTAACTCCCAAAGACTATGGAAACCTATACCGAGTATCATTTAAATCCCCAACAATTTTCTTTTCTTAGCGGTTTTCAAGACTACTGGCAAGAAATTCGTGATGAATTTACTAACTTCATGAACCAGGCATCTCAAGAGGAATTAAGCCTCGCCTACGAGGTGATGGGACCTAAATCTAAAACCATTAAAACGAAAGGTGAAAAGAAATATAGTGCCTTTGGGGTTTTATTCCAAGGTAAATTTATCGAAGCATATATCAAAGAACATCAGATAACTTATCCCGATCGCGATACCGATGAAGCAGCAGCCAAGGTACTGGGATTAAGAGAAAAGTATTTCCCCATATTATCTAAAGCGATCACACAAGTCAACCTAAGTAATGATGATTTAATTAGAAATGTTTATTTCGGTACCTTTCACCCAGGTTTAGATATTAAGCTCCATGTGAACTATAACCCCCACATGAATCGGGGCTATTTAGGATTAATTGTGCCAGAAGGGGATGTAGCTATGAAAATCTGCCACGACAAGTTTTATTGGCAGGAAGGAGAATTCATGATTCTCGATCACAGTTATCCCCACTGTCCCCACAATTACACAGATTTTGACCGAACTGTTTTAATCGTTGACTTCTTTAAAACTGACAAGCCAAGAGAAGAAGTAAGTCAATTCGAGCAAGAGCTAGTCACTCAAAGAATGTTAGAAAATCCCTATAGTTTGGGGGTTTTTGGTAAAAGCGATCGCGTCAAACCTGAAGATTTTATTAAATATGGTTTGGTCCATCAGTTGGAGTGGGACAAAGCTTTAGGCAGTTCTTAGCAATTAATCATGAGTAATTGCCTCCCTGTTGTGAAACCATGCCCTAAAAATAGTCGAAGGTACTCCGCCGTCCTAAAGGATTCTATCGCGGATACACCTTCGGATATAAAACTACTGTGCTGTCAATTTTGAAATGATGGGTTGAGACAAGACAACGGAGATAAGGGAGATAAGGCAGACAAGGGAGAAATTTTGATGACACTTATCCATCAAAACAATCTTGACGTACTACTACGGAGTGAAGGAAGACTTTGTCAAATGGTAGTTTCTGGATTTGACTCCAGCTAAAGCAAGTGCCACAAAATTATGAATCTGAATATCAAGATAATTAGTGAGCCTACCCGCTGTAGCTTTAGGTCTTAGATCCCAAGCTCCAATCGGTAGTGGTTCACAACTGGCTGCGATAGCCTTGAGCACAAACCCAGCTAACATTGCCAGACTAATACGACGCTTGATAGTATTCTCAGTCCAGGCTCTGGGCATTTCCATCCCCGCGCTATCCTGGGCAACATAGAAATTAGTTTCCACAGAGGAACGATGCTTATAACCTAACAGGATCTGTTCAGTTGTCAGTTCTCGTGCAATGGTTCTCAGCAATAAGAGTTTATCATAGTCAGGATCATCGATTCTAACTACATTCAGAATTGTATCAGAGACTGTTTGTAAATAAAACATTAAGCAATTGGTTGTTGATTTTGAGATAGTCGTTTTGACATTAAGTGAACCATCGCAATGTAAATGAGCGACTCACTTGTTTCAAGTAATTTCTCATAATCGACCACCAAACGACGTTTTGGCATTAGCCATGCAAAGGTTCTTTCTACTACCCATCTTCGAGCTAATAATTGAAACCCTTTCCCCTCTCCAGGGGCTCCTCATCTAATTTGGTATAAAATGTACTTGACAAAAGTTATCTTATACAATCTCTTTTTTAAAAGTAATAAGATTTCGTTTATATAATATACTTTCAATATTAAATACAGTAAATTGAAAGTATTAG
>JASJDB010000129.1 GCA_030065315.1 Xenococcaceae cyanobacterium MO_167.B52
ATTACTGGGTTTAATTTCAAAACTCAACAGTAATCTTAAAAACGTTTGAGGCTGTTATTATTAGTTTCCTAGTCTTCAATGAATCGTTTATGAACGTTTTATGAGAAGAATCTCATTGAGATTAATATTGGGGAATAGGGCAACGTGAGTTCAGAATTCGGAGTTCGGAGTGACTTTCGCATGAACCATGAACCATGAACCATGAACCATCAACCATCAACCATCAATATGCGAAGCGGTATCCTTTAGGACAAAAAGCTTCAGGTTTCTGCGCCTCACCAATACGAGAACTGCCATATATCATTTTCCTCTAAGCTTGCTATAGTGACTTGCTATTTTTCCTAGCTTGTAACTTGAGTCTAATTTCTTCATGAAATTCTTTAGTAATAGGATAAAAGTAAGCCAAAACTAAGCCAATAACTAAAACTACAGTGGGTAAAGGTGCTACAGCAACTCTAATAGCAAATAATGCGCTAGGTGGTTGAGTAGGAATTGGTTGTCCTGGTATTTGTTCAATAAATCCTGACCATTCTAAAGCTAGACCTACAAAAAATAATGCTATAGCCAAACCAAACTTTTGGAGTAAAACCATAAAACTATAATAAATTCCTTCCCTTCTTTGTCCTGTATTTAGTTCATCTAATTCGATTACATCAGGTATCATTGACCAGGGAATTAGATAAGCTACAGACACACCAAATCCTGCTAAAGTTGCTAATAAATATAATTCTGTTGTTTGTCCTGGCTGGAGTAAAAATAATCCTCCTTGAGCAATAATCCAAATTACTGTGCCTATATAGTAAACGGCTTTTTTACCTATTTTATTACTAATAAATTTCCAAACAAATAACATAATTAAGGCTGTTGCTTGAACTGCGATCGCAACAGTAGGAAAGGCACTTTCTTCCATTTGCATCCAACTAACTACAAAATAAATCAGGATAGATGCTGTTAGCTGTACTGCTAACCAAGAGGACAAGTAAATACCAATAAGATAGACAAAAGGTCTGTTACTAAAAGCAATTTTTATTTGTTCTAAAATAGGAGTAGTAGGTGTTGTACTAACAGTATCATAGTGTTCAATTGCTTCGTGATCGCATAAATGAGATTCAGTTTTTGCTAAAATCAAACTAATACCAAAACCGAAAAACTGTAAGGCAATTAACCAACCCAAAACAGCAACTAAAATATTGTTAGAATTATTAGCAATACCATAAATTAAAGCTACAGTTGCTATTGCCAATAAAATATATCCAAGATATTTTTTAAATTGTTGATTTAAAAGTGGTTCTGCCCCTCGCTCTTGTATGCGGAAGACACACCAAAACAGAGCAATAATTGCTAATAAAGAACTAACTATTCCTAATACTAAATATTGCTGGGTTGGATCACCAGGATAAGATTGAAAAATAAAAGTAGCTAAAATTAGAGATAGAATACTGCCACCAATAGAAAAAGCAAAGCGAAAACTATTAAGATTGGTTCTTTCGTTATAGTCTTGGGTTAATTCGGGAGTTAAAGCCGTATAGGGTAAATTAACTACCGTATAGGCAATGTTGAATAAAATTGAAATGAGGATGTAATAAAGAAACAAATACCATTTATTAATGTTTGGATCGCTATTAAATTCAGGTACAATCCATTGTAAAAAGAAGAAAATCCCAAAAGGAACTGTTCCCCACAACATCCAAGGAATGCGTCTGCCCCATTTAGTACGAGTGCGATCGCTCAATATGCCTGCAATCGGATCATTAATGGCATCTCCAATCTTCCCAATAGCTAAAATACTACCTGCCAAACCAGGGGGTAACCCAGCTACATTAGTAAAAAAATAGAGTAAGAAAAATACTAAAACATTAGCCGTAATTGCTGGTCCCATATCTCCCGAACCGTAGGCTAGTTTGGTAGTAAAATTGAGCTTTTCCGTTTTCATTAAAAGTAAAAATACGGTTTATTTAAGGTTATGCTGAACCTATACTAGCTAATTAGCTAGTATAGGTATTCGACTGTTATGTTCTAGTTTGATAACTTATTCAACTAATTCAGAATTAAACTCATTAAAAGTACGCACTTTTAAGGTTTCAGATTCAGCACGAGGTAGTAAATTAAATACTTCTCGTAACACATCATCAATAGCTTCATATTTGACTTGACCTTTACCATTAAAAACTACTTTTCCTTGCTGATTCAGAATCACAGTTTGTGGTACTGCTCCTTCATAGTAGAAGCCTGGTTCTTGAGGAGTATAATTGGCTTTGATATCTAGAGAATCAATGGTAATTGGCATAATATTAGCAGCCCGACCATAAAATTCCTGAATTCGAGAAACTACCACAGAAAATTGTTTACAGTCTTTACTATCATCAACGTAATAGACCAAAACCGTAGGCATTTCCCGCTCCAAAGACTGCTTTAAACTCAAGCGAGGCGGAACAAGAGAGCCATTGCCAGCATAAAGAATAAAAATATTACCTTCATACTTATCATCATTAATTCCTGCCCAAGCAGGGGCAGACCAGAAACAAGATAAACTGGCTAATAACAGTAATAACCCCAAGACTGCTAATCTTATCAAATACTTGAGTCTATTGTTATTATTTGTATTTTGCAACTCTAAACTAGAAAAAATCATAATTAAACTTATAGATATCTTAAAAATGTGTAAACTGACCAAAGCTTATTATATGGTTTACCATTGCCATTAGGTCGTCCTAAATTTAATTAATTTTTTTATTGGGGTTAACAGAGTAAGGAGAAAATGAATCAATCGATTGCTAATTTACGGCAGAACTATACTTTTGCTGGACTAAACCAAAATAATCTAGATCGTAATCCTTTTAAGCAATTTGAGAAATGGTTTCAAGAAGCCCTAGATTCTGAATTGCTTGAGCCTAATGCTATGACTCTAGCCACCGCAACACCAGATGGAAAACCCACTGCCAGAATTGTTCTACTCAAAGCATTTGATGAGAGAGGTTTTGTGTTCTATACCAACTACGAAAGCCTCAAAGGAAAACAATTAATCGCCAATCCTCACGCTGCGTTAGTTTTTTTCTGGGATCGTATAGAAAGACAAATTAGAATTGAAGGAAAAGTTGCTAAGGTTACTCCTGAAGAATCAGATAATTATTTTCAAAGTCGTCCCAAAGCTTCCCAGATTGGAGCTTGGACATCAAATCAAAGTCAAGTTATTGCCAGTCGGGAAGTATTGGAAACTAAACAAAAGGATCTAGAAACTCATTACGCAGAATCGGAAGTTTTACCGCGTCCTGAACATTGGGGAGGATTTCGTCTTGTCCCTGAAACTATTGAATTTTGGCAAGGTCGTCCTAGTCGTCTCCATGACCGCCTAGTATATTATTTACAACAGGATGGTACTTGGATCGTCAAAAGATTAGCCCCTTAATTTGTCTGGTGACTTTGCTAATCCAGATGATTTAGAACAGTTACTCGAACAAATTAAACTCAAAAATATTAATCTTAGTATTGATGATTTTGGCACAGGTTACTCATGTTTGAGCTATTTACATCAGTTTCCTGTAGATTTTCTGAAAATTGACCGTACTTTTGTTAGCCCCAATCTACCTCTTTAGGTTTTAGGGATTAGGTTTCAGCCTTTAGTAGTTTAATTTTTTCACTTAAAATTTTTTCGACAATGCAGAGTATTCGAGGCAAATAAGTTAATTTTCTGGGACTTAATCTACTTTTAAGAAGCTTCAAACTATTGATTTACAAAGGTTTTAAGTTGAGAATGTTAAATTTAGTTTAGGAGAATTGCAACAGCTTTTCCAAGCTTTTCACAACAAGATGGATGAAATAAAAAAACAGGGCACTGGTCAGCAGTGGTTTTTTAAGCTCCATTATCTCTCAACACATCTTAATTTACCAGTGCCCCTTAATAAACGTCTCCACATACGGTAGATGACACGTACTAAATCCAATATAAAATAAGGTACAGACAATCGGTGCCAAGAAAACAAGGGTATATATAGCCAGTAATAAGCTTTTTTTAAATCCGACCAAATGCTGCAAGGTTCTGACTTTAAAAAGTCGGAGATATCAACTACTAATCCTTTTCCCTCTAACGATATCATCACGTTACGTCCATGAATATCATGGGGATTTAGATTACGGCTGCGAGCATACTTTAAAGCCAGATCGATATCTTTTATTACCTGGTTCGGAATTGCTAAACCTTGGTGCATTGCATCATATAAAGTTATCCCATGTAGTCTTTGCAATACTAAGAAATTATCTTGAGCATAAAAGCATTTTGAAAAAGCAGGATGCTCTCCCAAACAACGATAAACTTCTACTTCTTCTGACCAACCCTCTCTGCCAGGGGCATAAACTTTGATCACTAGCTCGGAGAAAGCAGGGTGATAAAATACAGCTGCATAGTTACCTGTGCCTAATAGTCGCCAAGGTTTTAAAACCTGATGAACTACTACAGGATGATGATGATGAATGCTACTAAGTTTGAGATTGGGAAGCAAATCTTGATAAATGCTGACAATTAGTTTGTTTAAATCTTCTTTGTTTTTAGTCGATTGATACGATTGATAATTGTGAATAAAATCACCTGAATGTGACAAGATCATAAGCAGTTCAAACTATATCGCCAAGATTGTAAATTTATTGACTATCCTAGCGAAAAAGGCTCAAACAAAATATCGTCTTTCGGTAGTAACTGATCACTGACTAGAAATCTTATCAATGTTTTTCTATTAATCATCGGTTAATTTTTGAGCATTTCTCCCAAAGAAATTAAGCCAAACTTATAATTAAAAATAAATTCGATAGAATCACCCTAGAAGTATCTCAAGAATAGCTATGTCTAATCAGCCAAAAATTCTAGCTTTTGCTGGTAGTTCTCGAATCGCCTCTTTTAATAAAAAGTTGGTCAAATTTGCTGCGGAACAAGTTAAGAAAGCAGGAGGAGAGGTCAGGTATGTTGATTTGTTAGATTATCCCCTGCCTATATTTAATGAGGACTTGGAGACACAAGAAGGTTTACCCCAAAAAGTTATGGAATTTAAGCGTCTTTTGAGAGAACATCAAGGTTTTTTAATTTCCTGTCCAGAATACAATGGCTCTATTACTCCATTATTGAAAAATACCATTGATTGGGCATCTCGTCCCGAACTAAATGAAAAACCATTAAGCTGTTTTAAAGGTAAAGTAGCTGCACTTTTATCCACTTCTCCTGGTGGTTTAGGCGGAATTAGAGGCTTAGTTCATGTTCGTGCCATTTTAGAGGGTATTGGTGTGCTTGTTATTCCTGAACAAAAAGCTATTCCCAATGCAGGGCAAGCATTTGATGAGTCAGGACAACTCAAAGACGAAAAACAAGCTCAAGGAGTTATTACAATCGCACAAAAACTAACTGAAGTAACAACTAAGTTGTCTTGATTAATTTAGCTTTCTTTTTTGTTAAAGGATAAATTAAGTTTATTTTTTATAAAAATCATGATTCCCAATACGTTTAGTCTTCTTCATTTTTAATGCCCAACGAGGTTGAACAGTTTTATAGGCAAAATAATGAGTTGCTCCAAAAGTATTGTCTTTAATTGCACCAGATAATATTCCTCTAGCTATTTTTAAACTTTTTCTATATTGATAATCTTCAGTAGTTAATTTGGCAATTTTACTTTTGTTGGGGTCATTATAATTGTGACAACTAAATTGATATGGGTGCAAAATAATTTGCTCAATCGTATTACCCCACCAATGGGATTTTCTGCTGGCTTGAGCAACTTTATAGCGGTTGACTATAACATTTCCTATAGCCACTTTACCCTCGTAAGATTCTCCACGACCCTCTCCCCAAATAGTTTTTGCTATCAATTCAATTTCTCTATTTTTAGAACGAATAAAGTTTTCCTTGTTTTTCTTTTCGGGACTGACCTCAAGAACATTTCTGTCTTTAATTGTCTCGACATTAAAATCACAGTTAGAATTTTGAAGCAAGTCGCCTATAGTTTTGCTGACCTGTTTGAAATCGCTTTTAACAATTTTCTCCTGTTGTTGTTGGCAATTGATTCCATTAATAATTTTGCTAATTGAGTCTCCAGATTGAAGTCGAAGTTCTAAAGTATCAAATTTAATAACCGAGGGAAACAGACTTGAAATTTGAGGATGTTGATCATCATGTCGAGATAGACACTGATCGCAGTTTTTTGCATCCGATTCAAAGAAGGCAGGAGGCGAAAATGAAGTATCGACTTTAACTTCTCTCAAATTTTTTTCGCCACTTAAAAGACTATCATTATTAGAATTTAAAAAAATAGGTCTTGAATGAGTTTTAGAAGTAAGTAGAGTCCCAGCAAATACTAAACCTATAATGAATATATTTTTTCTTGACTTCATTTTTAATTAAATAAGGATGAATATAGCTTAAAAGCTACGTTGTTAAATAGTTTGGTTCAAAAAAATTACTGAGATAATCTTTACCAATCCTTTATGTGATCAAAAAAATTGTAAAGATATAAGCTCAAGTAATTCAAGCAAATTAATATTTATAGTTGGCTTTATAAAGTAACTATAAATCAAGTTAAATGTTGATTGGTAAGTAATATTGACAGCTTTTAGAATTGGAAAGCAGAGGATTTAAGAACAAAATTATAACTATTCTTAAATCACTCGCAATATAATTTTTACGAGATTAATTCTATTATTTTGGAGCTATCAAGCTTACTCTATCCATGTTGGGTTAACTAACATTTAGTTGTATAGCTATCTCTTTTTGACTTGAAGCTATGGTATATAAAAGTACCAATTAATAAATTGGAATTTAATGTTCCAGTAATATTAGTCATGATTCATGTATTTGCTAAAAAATCTTGAACAAAAAAAATTTTAATAAAAAAGGGTTTCTATATAAATATTAAAACCTTATAAACTTCAAGAAAAAAACCTTAGATATACTGATTTTTTTTAAATTTATTATTTTTTGTGTCAGTAATTATACAGCTAATTAATTATACTTTTGAAACTAATTAAAATAATTAATTACTCTTATATACCAATAATCACTGATTATTTCTCTTTTTATTTAAATTATTTATAATCTAGATAAAATATTACAAAGATTACTAAGCCCTTCAGGCTGAAATCAGAATTCAGAAGTCACAATTCAGAGTTGCTAATGCTTCTGGCTTAATGGTGATGCGAGGTCTCAAATTTAGATGATAGGGTATAGAGCAACTAAAACCTATCATCTAAAACCTAACACCTTATTATCTTTAGACAGGCTTTCTCCCATAAAGATAAGTTAGATATTTAAAATGTCCACTTAATCCTTCCGATAAAACATCACCTCGATAACGCCATTCCCAGTTACCTTCAACAGTAGAAGGGGTATTCATTTTAGTGTCACCACCGTAACCCAAAATATCTTGGAGAGGAAAAATAGCTGCATTAGCGACAGACCCCATCGCAAGGCGAATTAGACCCCAGTGAATTCCTTCGGGACATAAACAACCTAAATAGTCCGTAACTTTTGCTTGGTCTTCAGGCGATCGCTCATAAAACCAACCCAAAGTAGTATTATTATCATGAGTTCCTGTATAAACGATACAGTTACGATTTACGTAGTTAAAAGGCAAAAAGGGATTAGCACGGTCAGAATCAAAAGCAAAGTGCAGAATTTTCATCCCAGGAAACTCAAACTTATCTCGTAAAGCTTCTACCTCAGGAGTAATGATCCCTAAATCTTCCGCTACAATGGGCAACTCGCCTAAATCTTTTTTGAGTAAAGTAAAGAAAGCATCCCCTGGTGCTTTGATCCATTTGCCTTTCATTGCTGTGGTTTCTCCTTCTGGAACAGCCCAATAGGATTCAAAGCCCCGAAAATGATCAATGCGAATAATATCTACATATTCCAATATGGCTTCGACTCTTCTAATCCACCATTGAAAATCAGTTTTTTCTAATTCTTTCCAGTTATAGACAGGATTACCCCATAATTGTCCTGTGGCACTGAAATAGTCTGGTGGTACCCCAGCCATCAAAGCTGCTGCGCCAGTTTTGGCATCTAAACAGAAAATATCGGGATTAGCCCAAACATCTGCACTATCATGAGCCACATAGATGGGAATATCGCCAAAAATTTTAATCCCTTTTTCGTTAGCGTATTCTTTTAAGTTTTGCCACTGACGGAAAAACTCATATTGCATAAATTTATGGAACAAAATAGCATCTTGTAGCTTTGCTGCCCAATTTACCAACGCTTCTGGCTTCCTAAAGGCAATATCTTTGTCCCATTGGTTCCAGCTTTTTCCTTGATGATGTTCTTTTAATGCCATAAATAAAGCATAATCATCTAACCAATCATCATGGTGGTTGCAAAAATCGTGAAAAGCGTCAAGTTGTTTGGCTGTGGCTTGGGTGTGGAAGCGATCGCTGGCTTTTTTGAGCAGAGGAATTTTTGTTGCAATAACTAGATCATAATCAACTTTGTAATCTAGATATTCAGGTAAAGAAGCTAAATCTTCGGTGGTTAATAATTCGTCTTCAAATAACTTCTCTGGACTAATTAGTAAGGGATTGCCAGCCAAGGCAGAATAGCATAAATAGGGGGAATTTCCAAAGCCTGTGGGTCCAAGAGGTAAAATTTGCCAGATCTGCTGGTCAGAATTTGCCAAAAAATCAACAAAATCATAAGCCCCAGTACCCAAATCACCAATACCGAAGGGACTAGGTAGGGAAGTGGGATGAAGTAAAATACCGCTAACTCTAGAATCGAACATTAATTTTTTTCCTTGGTAAAATTGCTCAGGGTTGATTAGCTCTAAGCTTTACACTACTACAAGAGATTTATAATAAATCCAATTTACCTACTCTCTTGGTTTGCTTAGGCACAGTTTAAGCTTATAGCTTTGCGGTAGCCTCAATTTATCTTGAACGCATCAGAGAAATTGTATCTAAGACCATATTATAGTGCTATCGGAATACTTTACTGATAGATTCACGAAGTCAGAAATATGAAATCAGCCCTAAAGGATTCCCTATCGGTCAAGTCAGCCCTAAAGGATTCCCTTCGGTCAAGTTATACCATCTCCCTAAATATTTTTATTTTCTTCTTCATTCATGAAGCCCTAAAGGGTACACCTTCGGATAAGGCTTTAAACCAACTTCGGGCTGTTTATTTCTGACTTCTGACTTCTGACTTCAGCCCGAAGGGCGTGGTAACTTTCCCAATAAATATAGTTGTGCTTGTTTCTTCCCTCGTTACAATAGGATACTGCACACAAATTTAAGATGAAATTGATAGTAAGAGGTGTTTTGTGACAGTTAGAGTAAGGATCGCTCCTTCCCCCACGGGAAATTTGCACATTGGTACAGCGAGAACTGCCGTATTTAATTGGCTCTATGCCAGACATTATGATGGTAAGTTTATTTTACGGGTTGAAGATACCGATAAAGCGCGATCGCGTCCTGAATATACAGAGAATATTAAATCAGGTTTAGCTTGGTTGGGTTTAAATTGGGACGAGGGACCTTTTTTCCAGACTCAACGTTTAGACAAGTATCAAGAAGCAATTAAGACTCTTTTAGATAAGGGCTTGGCTTATCCTTGCTATTGTACTACCGAAGAATTAGACCAAATGCGGGAATCCCAAAAAGCTCAAGGTTTAGCACCTCGTTATGATAACCGTCACCGCAATTTAACCGACGAGGAAAAAGCAGCATTAGAAGCAGAGGGACGCAAACCCGTAATTCGGTTTAAAATTGATGACGATCGCGAAATAGTATGGCAAGATGCAGTAAGAGGCAGGGTAACCTGGCAAGGTAGCGATCTGGGAGGAGATATGGTGATCGCTCGTGCTAGTGATAGTTCTGATGTAGGACAACCCCTCTATAATTTAGCTGTAGTAGTGGATGATGTAGAGATGAACATTACCCATGTGATTCGTGGGGAAGATCATATTGCTAATACAGCAAAGCAAATCTTACTCTATGAAGCTATGGGGGCAAAAGTGCCAGTATTTGCCCATACCCCTTTAATTTTGAACCAAGAAGGCAAAAAACTTTCTAAAAGAGATGGGGTAACATCTATTGATGATTTTCGTAAGATGGGCTTTTTACCAGAAGCTTTAGCTAATTATATGACTCTTTTGGGTTGGACTCCTCCCGACTCTACAGCAGAAATCTTTACCCTAGCAGAAGCAGCAGAAAAGTTTGATTTAGAAAGAGTCAATAAAGCTGGAGCAAAATTTGACTGGGCAAAACTAGACTGGATTAATAGTCAGTATCTTCATAAGATGTCTGCTTCAGATTTGATCGAGTTACTTGTACCCTATTGGTCAGAAGCAGGATATGAAGTAGATTTAGATAACAATAGAGATTGGTGGGAAACTCTTACTACTATGGTGATTCCTAACCTAACTCGCTTGGCAGATATAGTAAAAGAAACTCGCTTGTTATTAACTGAATCTGTAGAATATACCCCAGAAGCAGTGGAATTTATGCAGCAAGAAGGAGTAAAAGAAGTTCTAGAACAAGCGATCGCTGCAATTGCTGAAACTCCATCTCTAGAAATAGCAGATGGCAAAGCTATTATCAAGACTATTACTAAAGCTTTGAAAGTGAAAAAGGGCTTAGTGATGCGTTCTTTACGGGCTGGTTTGACAGGAGAAATGCACGGTCCCGATTTGATCCAATCCTGGGTATTATTACATCAAAAAGGATGGGATAAGGGACGTTTAGAAAAGGCGTTAAGTCTTATTTAAGTAACAGCGCAAAATTAATTTAATAGGCAAGGTAGGGAATAGGGAACAGGGAATAGGGAAGATCAAAATGCACAATTTATTTTGCCTAAGTACTTAATACTGTTAGGGTGGGCATTGCTCACCCTTACTTTTTTGATCTTTGAATTTTAAAATCAAAATGAATTATTATCTAGGAATTGATTTTGGAACTTCTGGTGCTAGGGGAATTGTCATAAATCAACTTAAAGAAATTGTTTATAGTATTGACTATTCTTTTGACAGTGGGGGCAACCACTGTGTTCCTAGTTCAGAAACAGAGAATCTGGCAACAGTTTGGCAAAAAACCTTATATTGGCTATTAGAAAATATCCCACTTAATTTTAGACAAAAGATAAAAGCGATCGCAATAGATGGCACATCTTCTACAGTTTTACTATGCGATGCAACAGGAAAACCTTTAGATCATCCTATTTTATACAACGACGATAGAGGCAAAATAGTTTTAGATATTATCAAAGATATTGCACCAGCTAATAATGTGGTTATAAGTGCTACTTCCAGTCTGGCAAAACTACTTTGGTGGCGACAACAACCTATATTTACTAAAGCCTCTTATCTGCTTCATCAAGCAGATTGGTTAAGCTTTCTACTTCATGGCAAACTAGGTATCAGCGATTATCATAATGCTATTAAACTAGGTTACGATCCCCAAAAACTAGAATATCCCATTTGGTTACAAAATTTAGACTGTAGTAAACTGTTTCCTCAAGTTATCGCTCCTGGAGAAGTTATTAGATACATTACTCCCGACATATATCATCGCTTTTCTATTCCCAAAAATTGTACAGTTCACGCAGGTACAACGGATAGTATTGCAGCTTTTTTAGCTAGTGGGGCAAATCAACCAGGAGAAGCAGTAACTTCTTTGGGTTCAACTTTAGTCTTAAAATTACTTAGCGATCATCCTATAAATGATAGTAAATATGGTATTTATAGTCATAGGCTAGGTAATCTGTGGTTAGCTGGTGGAGCTTCTAATACTGGTGGCGCGGTATTGCGTCACTTCTTTACTGACACTGAATTAGTCAATCTTTCGGCTCAAATCGATCCTAATATCAGCAGTAAATTAGAATACTATCCCTTATTAAAGGAAGGTGAGCGATTTCCCATTAACGATCCCAATTTATTACCCAAACTAGAACCGCGTCCTGATAATCCTGCAACATTTCTCCACGGCTTATTAGAAAGCATGGCGCGTATAGAAGCATTAGGCTATAAAAAATTGCAAGAATTGGGTGCTAACCCCTTAACTCAGGTTTACACTGCTGGTGGTGGTGCCAAAAACCCAGTCTGGAGTAAAATACGTCAACGGTGTTTGGCAGCACCAGTAACCAAGCCAAAATATACAGAAGCTGCTTATGGTACTGCTTTATTAACTTTTACCAAGTAACTTGCGATCGCTCTTTAACAACTCTGGTGTAAATAGTTTCTGTTTGTTGGGCTAATTTCTTCCAACTAAAATCAATTGCTAGAGACTCGTAAGCATTGTCGATTAACCAACGACTGTAATCAGGATTTTTTAAAACTTCCAAAATTCCCCAAGCCAAAGAATCAGAATTGTTAACATAAGTCACAATCCCCGTCTTGGTATGTTTGACAACTTCTGGTAATCCTCCTGTATCAGAAACTACCACAGGGACTTTCGCTGCAAAACTTTCCAATGCAACAATGCCAAAAGGTTCATATAAACTGGGGAATACGGCACAGTCTGCTATAGTTTGAAACTTATCTAAATCCTCATCTGGCATAAATCCCGTAAAATAGCATTTTTCCCCAATACCAAGATACCAAGCTTGTTCTTGGAGATGATAATTATGACCACCACCAATAATTACAAATTTAACATTACCCCCCATTTCCGATAGAACTTTGGGAGCAGCATTGAGTAAGATCCCAACACCTTTTTCATAGGTCATTCGTCCTACATAATAGACAATCTTTTCTTCATCCGAAGCGAAACTACGACGAAAATTAATACTATCAAAATTTTTGGGTTGCTCTTTCTTTTCAGGGCGGATGCCATTATAGATGACATCAATTTTATCCCAAGGAGCTTGGAAAGTATGTGCTACTTCACGGCGCATATATTGACTACAGACAATAACTCGCCAAGATTCATCCACTAAGAGTTTTTCTTTGCCATTGATATATCGTTGTTCTTGGGTATGTATTCCATTATTTCTGCCAGATTCAGTAGCGTGAATTGTAGAAACTAGCGGAATTTTAAAATTGTGCTTAAGTGCTATGGCAGCATCTCCTACCAACCAATCATGAGCATGAATTAGATTGAAATTACCTTCTTCTAAAATCAATTTTCCGCCATGTTTCCCCATACTCTGATTTAGGTTAGCAATCCAGTGGAAAAAATCATTTCCAGTAGCTACAGGAACACGATGAACTTTAATTCCCTCTACAACTTCATAGGTAGGTGCTGTGGCACATTCAACAGTTACTAAATGAACTTGATGACCCAATTCAACGATTTCTGGGTACAATTCTGCTACATGACGTGCCAATCCTCCTACTAAACGGGGTGGAAATTCCCAAGCAAGTACCAAAATTTTCATCAACTCTGTTCCCTATACACCCAAAATATCTGAGACTTTGTATAGTGATAGCATTTTGATGATACATACATCAAAGGAGTTTACCAAATATACTTAATTAATCGTTCAGTTAAAACTATATTACTCTCTTTTTTGCAATGAGTGTTCTGATACAAAAGCCACAAAAATGGACCTAACTTAAGATATGCTTTCATCCTATTTGATTTCCAAGTCCTTAAAGAGTCATTTTGACAGGAGCAAGAAGCTTGCTCATTTCTCGCGATAAAATTAATGTACGATTGACGAGTAATGAGCTTAAAGCTGATTACTCGTCAAAAAGCAATGGGAGGTGGTCGTGGGATTCCCCCATGAGCGATATGCAGAGCGGTTATACCATATGCGAAGCGGTACCCTTTAGGGATCCTTTAGGACTCCATCAAGACCGCGAGACGAACCAGCAGGAATTGAACTATTTGCCTTGGAGTTCTTAACGCCTCAATTTTCTTACACTCTTAAGCGATCCAATGGCTAAATTTTCTGGCACTTCCCCTGCTTTTGCGAGGTCTAGCTTTATTAACCTTGATTTCTCTTCCCATCCATAATGCTTGGTCGAGAATTTCAATAGCTTTGTCTTCATTTACTTGAGATTCCATTTCAACGAAAGCAAATCCACGCTTACGACCTGTTTCTCGGTCTGTTGGCATATAAATCCTTTTCACATTGCCATAATCGTTGAAAACTTCACTTAAGTCTTCTCTCTCGATTCCATAATCTAAATTACCGACATAAATCGACATAAATTAGTTATCCTCCTAATAAATTTTGTGTTTGGTGAGACAAGATTATTCAATAACAATATTTCTTATCTCTTTTAATTGAAAAATATTTTTTGATGCCATCTGTGCAGAACAGAAACTCAGCTTGAGTTGTGGCAGAGTTAGAATTACAACTGCCAAAAACTAAGATTCAAATAGTTACTTGACAGCTAATTGTTCCAAAAATTATTGAGTAAATTGTTAGATGTTTTGAGTTGACACAACCTTAACAGAATGTGAACACTCAATAGATAAACTCTGCTAATAGACACAATTAGCAGAGGTGCTGTAAGAAGCATATTTGGTTGTTTACTATGGTTTGCAGATGCCTAAGAGATACTGTTTTTAACAAATACAGTTCTTATTGGTTACTAACTCTTTAGGCTTTGCCCAATTCTGGAAGATACTCTAGCTTGAAGCCTTTTTGTTATCTCTCTTGTTTATTTTGGGCTAATGTTTAAGTTTTATCGCTTCAAGAGAATAGGTATCACGAGTGGCTTTAGTTAATACTCGCTATTAACAGCTAAGTCATAAACTGTGACTAACACTAACGAGAGAGAAAGAGATAATATTTCCATTAAACTCTTTTCTTCTGTGTGATATTGCAACTTGGGACATACATATGGATATACATATGTGTCATGATTCTTTTCTATCACAATTTTATTCTTTATGCAAGGCAAAGTTAAGGCAAATAAAAATGTGTGACATTTTAAATTTTATCTTTAGAGCGAATTTGCTCCAAAAATTTAATAGGTCAAAGTAGGGATAATTTATTAGATTGAGAGGATGATTTTTAATATTAAGGATTTTTAAAATTTTTCTGCTTATAACTATCATTAATAGCGGTTATGCTTACCTAAAGATATTTTTTTTACCCTTAGAAACTAAAGAGCTATAATCTTAGGATGTAGTAACGTTAGGAGTATGTTTTGAAAAGAGCAAAACACAATAGATTTGTTACACCACTTCAAAAACAAGAACAACACAAAATTAACGAAAAAATTCTCGCGCAACAGGTTAGAGTTATAGACAATAATGGAGAACAAATCGGAATCCAACCTTTGAGACAAGCATTAGAGTTGGCTAGAGAGAAACAGTTAGATTTAGTAGAAATAGCACCTCAAGCTTCTCCACCAGTCTGTAAATTGCTCAACTATGGAAAGTATAAATATCAATTGCAAAAGAAAGAATCAGAAGCCAAAAAAAATCAACGAGATAATGCAGTTAAAGAATTAAAAATTAGATACTGTACCGATATTGGTGATTTACAAACCAAACTGCGACACGCTCGTAATTTTTTATCTGGGGGGAACAAGGTTAAATTTTCTCTGAGATTTAGAGGAAGAGAAAAAGCCTTTGTCCATCTAGGTAAAGAGAAATTAGAACAAATTGTCGGACAGTTGTCAGATGTGGCTAAAGTTTACGAGCAGAATCTGAGAAGCAGAAGCCAAATGCACATCACCCTAATTCCTCACTAAAAAAGTTAACGAGATTTGGCGTGGTTCAAAAATCTGGCAATTAGGGTAACACTTTTAGAAGAGACTAAATCTTTCAAATCTTTATCTGCCACAGCTTTAAAGTTTTAGAACTCAACCCACAGTGTTACCTTGATTTGAACCATGCTGTTTTTGGTCTAAGTCGCGTTAGACCAAAAACACTAGAATTTAAGCAGGAAGGTAGATAATTTGATTAATTTCCCAAAATAAAAACTGCATGAATACTCAGGAAAAATCAAGTGAGCAGGTAGATTCAGACTATAGCCAAGATTTAGTTAGGACTAAATCAAAGTTCAACTTTCGGCAACTGTGGAATATGAATTTTGGCTTTCTGGGTATTCAGTTTGGATGGGGACTACAGATGGCAAATATGAGTGCTATTTTTGAGCATTTAGGTGCAGATGCTCATCAACTGCCAATTCTGTGGATTGCTGCCCCTCTAACTGGGTTGCTTGTACAACCAATCATTGGTAATCTCAGCGATTATACCTGGACTCCTTTAGGCAGACGACGACCTTACTTTCTGGTAGGGGCAATTTTAGCTTCTATTGCTCTTGTATTTATGCCTCGCTCTTCTACACT
>JASJDB010000130.1 GCA_030065315.1 Xenococcaceae cyanobacterium MO_167.B52
AATTTGGGATTTTCCCCTGCTTGAAAGTCAGGGGCTTGTTTTTAATCCAAAATCGGCAATCCAAAATCCCAAATGGTTTTGTCAGATTAAATTAATTACTGGGTTTTTGTTTGGCTTCAAGAGTATCTAAGCGTTGATCTAAATTTCTCACTTCTTCTTTTAACTCAATAACTAAAGTTGCTAATCTTTGAAATAGAGGATCGCTACGTCCTACTACTGTATTATCTATAGCAGGAGGGTTATTAATAGTAGAAGATGGTACTTCCCGTTGAGGAATATTAGGAGTACTACGATTAGAACCAATAGAACGTCTTAAATTTCTTACATCCGATTCTAAACGATTAACTTTGGTTCTAAGTCCAATAATTTCAGCGTTAAGAGTACTAATAGATTGAGCTTTAACCAAATTATTACTACCAAGCACTAAGATAACAGACAATAAAACTACTATTAATAAACTAATTAGGGTTTTTTTTAGCATAGCTATTTCCTATTTTTTTGACTATAATATTTAAAATATTTTCTCAAAATGTTAATCAAACTATTTAGTAAATTGAGATAGTTAGTAGTTAGTACAAACTTAGAAAGTGTAAAATATTTTGCTCATATACTTATAGCGTTTCTCACAGTTATGGGGTACACCCAATGAACGATGAACAAAAATCGACATTAACTAAGCAAGACATTAACTAACTGAGGAAAAGTAATAATCAATACTAACACTAGTAATTGTAGAAGAATAAAAGGAATTACTCCACGATAGATGTCTTCTGTTTTAACTTCTGGTGGTGCAACACCTCGTAAATAAAATAAGGCAAAGCCAAAAGGAGGTGTCAAAAAAGATGTCTGTAAATTTGCCCCCACAATTACCCCATACCAAACTAAATCTAAGCCTAAAGTTTGAGCTACTGGAGCAAAAATGGGGATGATAATAAAGGCAATTTCAAAGAAGTCAATAAAGAAGCCAAGGAAAAAGATTACTAGCATATTGACTATCAGAAAACCGATCTTTCCTCCTGGTAAATTAACTAAAATATTCTCCATAAAGCGATCGCCGTGAAGTCCTTTAAATACTAAGCTAAAAGCCGTAGAACCGATTAAAATGAAGATTACCATAGTAGTAATCCGCATAGTGGCATCACAGACGTTTTTTAGGGCAGACCAGTTTAATTGTCCGTTAAAATGGGCTAAAATTATTGCCCCCAAAGAGCCGACCGCACCAGCTTCTGTGGGAGTTGCGATGCCGAAAAAGATACTTCCTAAAACAATAATAATTAAACCCAAAGGGGGTAACATTACTTTAATTACCCGTTGCACTAATTCGGTACTGCCAATATTTCTTACAGACTGAGGTAAAGCTGGTGCAACCTCTGGTTTAAGCCAGGAAACAATAATTACATGAACACAAAACACCGATGCCATCAATAAACCAGGAATTAGGGAGCCGATAAACAAATCACCTACAGAAATTCCTAATTGATCTCCCAAGACTACCAAGACTACACTAGGAGGAATAATTTGTCCCAGTGTCCCAGAAGCCACAATTACCCCTGTAGCTAATTCCTTGTTATAGCCATAGCGCAACATAATGGGCAGAGAAATTAAACCCATTGCTACCACTGTCGCTGCCACTACTCCTGTAGAAGCTGCTAACAAAGCTCCCACAATTACCACAGCTAAGGCTAAACCCCCTCGCATCCTGCCAAAGATAATACCCATAGTTTCTAGTAGCTTCTCAGCAATACCAGTTTTCTCCAGCATTGAACCAAGAAAGATAAAATAGGGGATAGCCAGTAGAGTATAGTTTGCCATGATGCCAAAAATACGACTGGGCATGGCATTAAAAAAGCTAAAGCTAAATTCTCCGACAGCAGCACCAATACAAGCAAAGATTATCGCTACACCACCAAGGGAAAATGCTACAGGATAACCAAAGGATAATAGTAACAATGCCCCTGCAAACATTGCTATTCCTAGCCAATCATAATTCATCATTTGCCTCCTGATTGGCACTTAAATTACGGAACATATCCCAATTTTTAATTGCTTCGGATATTCCTTGAAGGATTAGTAGCAGAAGGCTGATAATAATTACTGATTTAATAGGATAGCGAGGTAAACCGCCAGGATCAGGAGATATTTCTAATATTGTCCAAGAATTAATTATGGTTCCCCAAGAATAATAGATTATCAATCCACAAAAAGGAATTAAGAAGATTATTGAGCCTAAAAAATTAATTAAGGCTTTGCGACGAGAATTTAAGTCTTTGTATAGTAAATCTACTCTAACGTGTTCGTTATGCTTGAGGGCGTAAGCAGCACCTAGTAAAAATACTAAATCAAATAAATACCATTGAATTTCAATTAGGGCATTAGATGTGAGATTTTGCCCGATCAATCGTCCAATATATCTTCCGACAACATTCCACACTCCTACTAGTACCATAAAGAGTACTAACCAGTAGGATAAACGACCAATTCCTTCATTGAGAGCATCAATTACTCTGGATATCTGCAATAGTCTCCGCAACCTCTATTCCTCTCCTCAATACTTAGTCAGTAGCTAATGCTATAAGGTTTTGTACCACCAAGTCCAATTGCTACTGTCTTTTATTTTTTGACAACTCAGGCGTGTTATTAATTAAAAAGGCGATTTGCAAAAGCAGACGCTGCGTGGACAGCTTTGCTGGCGCATTCGCGACCGCAAACCAAATCATAAGATAGGCACATAGGGACAATATCATTTCTCTAATCAAGAGAATGTTGATTCTTCTTATCTACTCGTCTTGTAGCCTGCACATTATAATGTCTTTACGGCGTGAGAATCGAATAAGTGGAGACCAAATCAATCACATTTCTTGACAATTGTTAGTGGAACATCCTGTCTCTTGACTGAATAAACTACCGAACAATCTGGAAACTTTCTTTCATAACCCCATCGAGGTAGTGCTACATAGTAAAACGTTTTAGAAGCTTCTGTTTGCTTAGATTTTTCGTAATTTTTTCTGGAAATGACATTAATACCAGGGGCAGCAAATGTTTTGGATGAGGTCAATGGAGGACTAGATACAACTTTTGCCTTGGAACCAGCATTATTGTTTATCCACTCCATACCTTCCTGCATACTTAAGCCCCAATAATCAGTTTCATATTGATTATGCGCCTTGGCTAATCCCCCGAATATCCGATTGAAATAAATATATTCATAGGGATGTAAAGCTACCATATCAAAGACAATTGGACTAGATAAGATGATAATGAATGCAACAACAAATATCCTCACACTGTTTATAGATATCTTTTGGTAAATCCAAGCTAAGGAAGTAGCAGAAAAGGCGGCGATTCCAGGCAGCATAAACATAAATTGTCGCATCCCATCATACATAGTTGACTGTTTCACTATGGCAATGATTGGTAGAAAAAATACCTGAAGTAAAACTAATAATACACAAGCCCGTTGAGTATTAGTCAATTGTTTATATCTATAAAAAACTAGAAATAAACCCATAAAAAATGCAATTTGAAAAATCAAGGGAATGGTAATTACTAACCATTTAGGAAGATAATTCCATGGAAGAGATTTAGCTGAAATAAATTGACCTTCAAATAGAACCGTGCCACCCCACTCATGTTTAGATAGATATTGCAAAGTTTCAATAAACCATCCAACTGGATTAGACCAAGATGCAGGATGAATGATAGTTGTGGTTATCATCCATGCGACAAACATTAATCCATATAAACTCCAGAAACTTAAAAAATATCTATAAATACTTTTGATTCTTAAGTTGGTTGCTAGATGAGTTCCTGCTACAAAAAACAATAAGAAGAATCCAGCAATTCTGGTTCCTGTAACCACCCCTACTAAAATGCCATAAAGAAAAGAATAGACAGTGATCCGGTTAATTCCCAATTTAATATCTTCTCGATCTGCGTTGAGATAGTAACCCACTAAGCAAGATCCTAAAAAAGTCCCTAGGGTTAACATTGCTGCAAAGGGTATATCTTTAGGATTAAAGAAACTATGACCCCAGAATCTAGGAAAAAGAGCTAAAGTAAGTGGTCCCAACCAAGCATAGTCTAAGCCAGCTAAAATACCAACAATTCCAGCCACAGAAATATAAGTTACTAGAGATAGTAAAAAAGTTAAAATATGCTTGACTTGAATTCTTTCATAAATCGATTGGTCTGTAAAATTGCTATTGAGCAAGTCATTGTTTTTAATGGGATGGTAAGAAAATCCTTCATTAAAAGTTTTCTGGACTTGAAAAATGGCTTCTGCGCTGAAATCGAAGATGGGGCCGTAGTATTTAAGATCTGCTGGTATCGGCTTACTTTTTCTAATTAAATCTAAGTTAAATTTAACATTAAGTACTTGCACTTTTTCATCCCATGAAATGCCATAATTACCAACAGTTGAAAGACCAATCAAAGTTATGAGAGCAATTATGGTCCAAAATTTGAGATGGGTTTTTCTTGATATATTTTTTAAGGTTAGACTAAATTTTTTGAGATATGCCATTATTCTAATTTCTTCCTTTTATAAAAGACAATATACTTCTTTAAAAGAGCAGAATGAGCCTATTTTTTTTTGTAAAAAAAACTTGACAAAAGTCTCACAATAAAAAAACACTGGCGATTTAACCCATTCACTAAATTTTTCAGGACTTTCGTCATGACATCTGATGACCATATGCGAAGCGGTATCCTTTAGGATAAACTCATGGCAATTACTAAACACACTAGTAAGCTGGCTGATAATTTCGTTTTGCGTTTTTTCCTAACTTGGCTTTTCTCTGATTGTTGCTCTATTGTTTCTGGAGTAATTACGGTTTGAATGGCTTAAGATACTTATTTTTTATTGGTATTTGATAGTTAATTTATTAAGAGACAAAAGTGTATCACAAATCCCTTTATTATTTAATAAATAATGAACAATTAGATTAAACAGATGGCTTCCATTAATTCTGGTTCACGATGGCAATTTTGGATAGATCGCGGTGGTACTTTTACGGATATAGTAGCTAAGTCTCCTGAAGGAAAGATAATTGTTGACAAGTTATTATCAGAAAATCCTGAACAGTATCAGGATGCTCCGATACAGGGAATTAGAGATATTTTGGGTATTGGTAAAAATCAACCTATTCCTACGGAGAAGATAGGGGTAGTGAAGATGGGAACAACAGTGGCAACCAATGCTTTATTGGAAAGGAAGGGAGATCGGGTTGTCTTTGTTACTACTAGGGGATTTAAAGATGCTTTACGTATTGGCTATCAAAATCGCCCAGATATCTTTGCTTTAAATATTACTTTGCCAGAGATGCTCTATGAGACGGTAATTGAAGTTTCGGAGCGTTACAATGCCCAAGGGGAACAATTAGAATCGATTAATAAAGAGCAAGTAAAACAAGACTTACAAGCAGCTTTTGATATAGGTATTCGTAGTTGTGCCATTGTTTTTATGCACTCCTATCGCTATCCCCAACATGAGCTAGAAGTGGGAAAAATTGCTGAAGAAATTGGTTTTAGTCAAATATCGTTATCTCATCAAGTTAGCCCTTTAATTAAATTTGTCAGTAGGGGCGATACTACTGTAGTTGATGCTTATCTTTCTCCTATTCTCCGTCGCTATGTGGAGCAGGTAAAAAATAATCTCTACAATTTTAAGGAGAATTCTAATAATCAACTATTGAGGAGAAAGGCTTTGGACCCCACTAACCACCATCTAGCAACCAAATTAATGTTTATGCAATCCAATGGTGGATTAATAGATGCAGATTCCTTTCAAGGTAAGGATAGTATTCTTTCTGGTCCTGCCGGGGGTGTTGTTGGTGCGGTAAAAACTTGTGAAATTGCTGGCTTTAAACAGATTATCGGGTTTGATATGGGGGGAACCTCTACTGATGTGAGTCACTATCGGGGGGAATATGAAAGAAGCTTTGAAACAGAAGTAGCAGGGGTAAGGTTACGCTCTCCCATGATGGCAATTCACACGGTAGCAGCGGGGGGAAGTTCGATCTTACATTTCGATGGTAATAGATATCGAGTGGGTCCCGATTCTGCTGGTTCTAATCCTGGTTCAGCTTGTTACGGGAGAGGAGGACCGCTTACCATAACCGATTGTAATGTGATGGTTGGTAAATTACAACCCCAATTTTTCCCCAAAGTTTTTGGTAAAAATGCTAATCTTCCCTTAGATAAAGAGGTAGTAATTAATAAATTTGAGCAACTTGTTAGACAAATTAATGACGGCAGAAATAAGGAACAAATTGCTTCTGGTTTTCTTGTGATCGCAGTTAATAATATGGCAAATGCAATCAAAAAAATCTCTCTACAAAAAGGCTACGATGTCTCGGAATATACTTTATGTTGTTTTGGCGGTGCAGGAGGTCAACACGCTTGTTTAATTGCTGATAGTTTAGGAATTAAGCAAATATTTATTCATCCTTATGCAGGTGTATTATCTGCCTATGGTATTGGTTTAGCAGATATTATTATTATTAAAGAAAAAACTATAGAGACAATTTTAAATGAAACTTCTTTAAAGACAATAAGAACTATTTTTGCCGAATTAACTATATTAGCCAAACAAGAAATAGAAATTCAAGCAGCAACGGAAAATCAACAAATCAAGATTTACCAAAAAGTTTATCTTAAGTATGCAGGTACAGATTTTAGTTTAGTTGTTGATTACAGTAATTTAGAACAAATGACACAACAATTTGAATCTTTGCATCAACAACGCTATGGATTTATTGTTACCGATAAAAACTTGATCATCGAAACTATATCTATTGAATTAGTTTGCCCCACTTATCAACCTGAAGTAATTAGACAAGAGCCAAATCCTCGTAAAAATATTAAACCTAAACCCATAGACATAGTCAAAGTATATATGAATAATACTTGGCAAGATACACCAGTGTATCAAAGAGAAACACTAGAAAGAGAAACTATAATTAATTCTCCTGCAATTATTGTAGAAGCAACAGGAACAAATATTATTGAACCAGGTTGGCAAGGCAAGATTAGTAATAATAAAAATTTAATCTTATCTAAAACATAAAGATATCAAAACTTTTAAAATCTCAAAAGAATATTTAGGATTTGCGATCGCTATAATAAAATAATCATTAATAACAAAAACAATGCAAACTTCCAGCAAAACCCATTATTCCCCAGAAGAATATTTAGAACTAGAAACGGCTGCTGAATACAGAAGTGAATATCATAATGGACAAATAATTCCCATGGCAGGAGGAAAACCCAATCACAATCAACTAGCAATTAATCTCACAAGTGCGATTAACTATAACTTAAGGAAAAAGTCCTATCGAGTATTTATGAGCGATTTGCGTTTATGGATACCTGAGTGTCGTTTATATACTTATCCTGACGTGATGGTGGTTCCTACTCCTTTGGTTTTTGCAGAAAATAGACAGGATACGATTATTAATCCTTTAATGATTGCAGAAATTCTTTCCGATTCTACAGAAAAATATGACCGAGGAGACAAATTTCGGATGTATCGGACTATTCCTAGTTTGCAAGAATATTTATTAGTTAGTCAGACAGCAATGCAAGTAGAGAAATTCACTAAGAATAATGATGCCAATCAATGGGTATTATCAGAATATGCTGGTAAAGAAGCCAAGATTACTTTTGACTCTTTTGAGTTTGAAATTGAGTTAGATGAACTTTATGACCGCGTTGATTTATAGCGTTTCTCACAGTCATAAAGTACACCCAGATATTACCATCTCAGAATAAGATGAACCTTAAACCCGATCCAGTACGCCTAGAAATATTCAATAATTTGTATCAATTCATCGCCGAACAAATGGGAATTGTTCTGCAAAATACTGCTATGTCAGTAAACATCAAAGAGCGTTTAGATTTTTCTTGCGCTATCTTTGATGCTTCTGGTTCTTTAGTTGCCAATGCTCCTCATATTCCCGTTCATTTAGGCTCCATGAGTGAGAGTGTTCGCAGCTTAATTAAAGATAAACAAGACAGTATAAAGCCAGGCAATGTTTATATTTCCAACAATCCTTATAACGGTGGGACTCATCTTCCTGATGTAACGGTCATTACTCCAGTTTTTTCCCCTGTATTTACCTTTCCCCCCTCTCCTACTAGGAGAGGGGCTGGGGGAGAGGTTGAAGAAATAGACAAAAATTTATTAAAACCTATATTTTATGTTGCTTCTCGTGGTCATCAAGCAGATATTGGTGGTATTACTCCAGGTTCAATGCCTCCCCATAGTACAACTATAGAAGAAGAAGGAATATTGTTTGATAATATTCTGTTAGTTGAATCTGGCATATTTCAAGACAAAATAATACAAAAAGTTCTAACTAATCATCAATATCCTGCTAGAAATATTCAGCAAAATATAGCTGATTTCAAAGCCCAAATTGCTGCCAATAATAGAGGCTTACAAGAACTACAAAAAATGGTAGAAAAATATAGTCTTGAAGTTGTACAAAATTATATGCAATTTGTTCAAGATAATGCCGAAGAGTCCGTAAGAAAAGTCATTGATGTCTTACAAGATGGAGAATTTACAGTACAACTAGATAACCAAGCAACTATTCACAGTAAAATTAAAATCAATAAAACAACTCGTGGTGCGATTATAGATTTTACAGGTACATCTCCTCAACTAGATAATAATTTTAATGCTCCCTTTGCCATCACCCAATCAGTAGTTTTATACGTATTTCGTACTTTAGTAAAAGATAATATTCCCCTTAATGATGGGTGTCTTAAACCCTTACAAATTATTATCCCTAAAGGCTCGATGTTAAATCCCCAATATCCAGCAGCAGTAGTAGCGGGAAATGTGGAAACTTCCCAAAATATTGCCAATTGTTTGTATGGAGCATTAGGGATAATGGCAGCATCTCAAGGAACTATGAATAATTTTACTTTTGGTAATAAAAAATATCAGTATTATGAAACAATTTGTGGTGGTTCAGGTGCAGGAAAAAACTATCACGGTACTGATGCGGTGCATACCCAAATGACTAACTCCCGCCTCACCGATCCAGAAGTCTTAGAATTACGGTTTCCTGTATTATTAGAAAGTTTTAGTATTAGAAAAAATAGTGGTGGACAAGGAAAATATCATGGCGGAAATGGTGTAGTTAGAAAAGTGCGCTTTTTAGAAACAATGACTGCGGGAATTTTGTCCAGTAGTAGAGTTAATTCTCCTTTTGGTTTAGCAGGAGGAGAAGCAGGTAAAACGGGTAAAAATTATGTTACTAAAAAAAGTGGAATATCCCAACAATTAAATAGTACTGCTACTGTTCAAATGCAACCAGGGGATACTTTTGTTATTGAAACTCCTGGTGGTGGTGCTTTTGGAAAAGACATTACAGATCTAGATTAAAAAAATCTAACCAAGCTATAACTGTTGATTATTCTCTTTGAAGCATCATTAGTTTAACTAAGGTTTCTTTGGTAGTCCAAACCATTTTTCTAGTTTACTAAGAATCAGAATTTATTTATTGATATAATAAGCACAAGTTTTTTCTCAGCCTAATCTTACCACTAAATAAATAAAAGTATGTCTCAGCTAGAACGGTTACTGTTAATGGCAGAAGATGAACTAACTGAATATAGCACTGATGCCCGTAAAATAGAAAAATTGCGCCGTAAAATTGGTATATCTGTACCTCGAAAAGAACAGCAGGAAATTAAAGAAATATTGTTAGCTGAAATGCCCAAAGGGCAGTTAGCAAAAATGGTGGAAGAACAAAGACAAACCGTAGCTTTGCCGTTTTGGGGTATCGCTGGATTAGGATTACTACTGGGAATATCTATGTTACAGCCTTTGGATCTAATTGCTACTGTACTTGGTGGCTTTGCTGCTATTAAAATTCAACAATGGGGTTGGAAATTAGAAGCCAAAAGATTGTTACTAAATACTTTGGAAGATATCGATCAAAGAATACAACAACCCCAGTAGAGCAAGTTTTGCAGAAGTTGTATCTATATCCCTAGTTATTCATAAATTTGAAGCACCAACAGAATGATGCTAGCTAGAACATAATGAGATCAATAATTTGAAACCTAATCAAAACCAATTGGTTTAGCTAAAAGAGGTAGAAGCCATAATTATGGACAATGTTAAAGAACAAGAGACTCAATTGCTGGGTTTAGCTGTAGGAAGTTTACGCCAGGTGCATCATATTGCTTTCAACGTGAAAGATATGGCAGCATCTCGCCATTTTTATGGACAAATACTTGGCTTACACGAACTAACAGGAGAAGAAGTACCAGAAACCTTGGTCAAGTTAGTTGCAGCGCGCAAAGTTGCTAACTTTATTACTCCTGATGGAACAGTAATAGATTTATTCTCTGAACCTGATTTATCTCCTCCTAACTCTAACCCTGAAGTTCAATTTACTCGTGCTAATCATCTGGCTTTTGACATTGATCCGAAATCTTTCGATCATGCCGTGCAAGTATTACAAAGCCACAATGTCAACATAGCAGGAAAACCTGTAACTCGTCCCACAGGAAGAGGAGTTTATTTTTATGATCCAGACGGTTTCATGATAGAAATTCGCTGCGATCCCCAATAGATTAGTTAATCCTCAAGCCTTGTTTCTTTAAAAATAATTAGGGACTGTTTGGCAACAGCCTCCCTAATTATTTAATTGTAGTTTTTTACTGCTCTTTGAATAGCTTAAAAACAACAATGCTAGTTACCACTACTAGCAATAGGAATTACTCTTCCTTCTACTCTGTCGCGGTAAGGTTGAACAGCTTCACTGTAGTCGATAGGTAAAACTGCTACTACATTGTCATGGGGACGAGGAATAATCACCCAAGATTCAAGGGTTGCTCCTTCGGCTTTTTTGATAGCTTCAATTCCAGCATCCATAGCAGTTTTAACTTCAGAAACATCACCGCGAATATTAATGTTAAAGCGTGCGCTACCAACTCTGATATAACCAACGAGGGTAACTCGCCCTGCTTTTACCATTGCATCTGCTGCTGCGAGTATGCCTGGAAAGCCTTTTGTTTCAATAGATCCAACCGCAGGTTGCGCTGGCATAGAATGTCTCCTTAAACTCAGTTACAAAATGAATAAATGTAAAATTACAATTACAATGTATGAATCCTAATTTTAACTGTTCTTAACACTTTTGAATATAGGCATTATGAACGGAACTGGGCTACTTGTTCAGTATATTCAATGGGTAAAACTGCCACTACATTATCAGGGGGATTGGGTACAGTATAGTGGGTCATTACCTTGCCTCCAAAAGTGTTCTCCGCAGCGAGTAACCCCGCTTCCATAGCAGGTCTAACTTCAGAAATACCGCCACGAATCACGACAATAAAGTTACCTCTTTCAGCTTTATCAAAATAAACTATGGTAACTCTGCCACCTTTAACCATAGCATCAGCAGCAGCTAATACCGCAGGGAATCCTAAAGTTTCAATTACTCCCACTGCTTCTTGTTGATTAGTCATATTGCTCCTCATCAATTGGGAAAAGTTGTGAAAGTTTAGTTTTAATTAATAATTAAGTAAACTATAACTAGTTAGGGATCAGTCAAAAAGTGGGAAATTTTCTTAATCCTAACCGACAATACTGTACTATACTTTAATGGAACTTGGTTCAGTATTAGAAGCAATAATATGATCGCAACCTGATTTGGGTTTAGCCCATTGGTAGCGATGTTCTACAGGATGACCCCAACAGAGACCTAAATAGATTTCCGTACAAGCTGCATCAATTTCTGCCCACTCCGTCTGATTAATCAATTTTTCGACATATTCTAAACTAATTTGTTGATGATAACCAGAAGTATGGTTATTTTTTGGGTTACCTTTACCAGGTACATTAACTAGCCAAAACTTCATGGCTGTTGTGGTTTCTCGCCAAAAATTAATGATGGAGTCTTTAGCCTTAATTAAAGTTTCTTTATCTCCTTCTATTGGTATTAATTGATTACTGATTTCAGGATAGCGAATAGTTTTATTTTGAAAACTACACTCACGCCAAATCAAACCAGAGACTTGATGTTGTTTTTGATATTCATGGATTTGGCGACGAAAATCCTGATAGGCAAAAACTTTGCTTACCTTTTCCATATCCAGTAACTTGGAAACCACAGGATCGTTAATCCTCTCTTCTGATGATAAAACAATCCGTTTCCCTTTCCAGTTAGCTTTCAATTCCCGATCCAGTATCTCTATCAAGTCTTGGGTTGTGTAGGTCATTCAACTAAAGCAATCAAGCCTGTCTCTAGAAATTATTGTATCTCTACTACCATTGTATGAACTACCCTAACTCAAAGATTATCTCTGACTGAACTTACCCAAAAGATTAATGCGGCAAAGACACGGTAAAACAAGTACCTTTGCCTAATTTTGAAGTAAGGGTAATCTTACCTCCATGAAGCTCTACTAATTTTCGTGATAAAGCTAGACCTAATCCCGTACCTTTAGACTTACGGTGCAAAAGAGTTTGAATTTGTTCAAAAGGTTGAAATAACTTTTTACAATCTGCTTCAGAAATGCCAATTCCTGTATCAATGACAGCAAAATTGATCTGATTTTCGGTTATTGTTACTTTGAGCGTGACTGAACCTTTCTTGGTAAATTTGATAGCATTAGAAAGTAAATTTACTAATACTTGCTTGAGTCTCAGGTGATCTGCATAGCAAAAATCAATATCTTCTTTAAAATCTAAAATCAATTTCAGCCCTTTCTTTTTGGCTTTCCCTCTAAGCATTGCCATAGCAGCCTGACAAATATCTTCTACTGAAATTCTTTCGATTTGTAATTGTTGTTTATTGGCATTGATTTTGGCTAGATCAAGATAGTTATTGACTAGCTCTAAAAGATGTTCTCCTGTGGTGAAGGTTGCAGAGACATATTGCATCTGTTTCTGATTTAATGAACCGTATATTTCATCCTGAAGCATTCTCGAAAAGCCTAAAATTGCTGCAATAGGATTGCGTAGCTCATGGATTAAGTCAGAGATATAGTCTTCTATCTTGCTTTTAAATGCTTGGAGTTGATTATTTTCCTGTTGTAATTTTTTGTTAACAGCTTCTAAATGTTTGAGATATCTAAAATTTCCCTTGGGTAGGGATGATGATGAGTTATCTAAAGATTGGGCTAATACTTGGGGTAGCTCTTCTATATTGTTACGCAGCACATAGCCATCAATACCATATTGGATACATTCTACAGCAAGGTGATCGCCTAAAGGATCGGTTACTAAAATTAGAGGTAAAGCTCTGGGTAAACTATGCCAACACTCTAGTTGAGCAATAGGGGATTCTGTAGCATAACTGTTTTGTACCCGATGACTATAAATGATTGCATCGTAGTCCTTTTCCAATAGTAATTGAAACTTGTTAATGGTAGCAGACTCATAGGTAAAATCAATCTTGGCTGCTTCTAAAGCAGCCAGAATTATTTCGCTCTCGCTACTATCATTTGCAATAATAAGCAACTTCAAATTGGCGATCGCACTTGATTTTTGTAAAATATGGAGAGTTAACCCAGAGCCATTTGACATAAATCAATAATAGGTAAACCTATTTGGGATCAAATATCTTATATCTAAAGATACTTGTTTTATCGTATCGATTGACGAGGTTTATTGATGTTAAGTTTAAGTAAACCTTTTCCGATATTATTCAATTTATGGTGAAGATATCGGAGATTGATAGTTTAGATAGTTTGATGATTGAACTATTGTAGTTGATTTAAAATTCTTTTTGTGAAAACACAGTAATAGAAATTACTAACAGTAAAGTTGTATATAATAATCCATAAAGAGCATGAGCAATTAAGTCTCCTTGGTTGGGTAGCAAACCATATACGGCTTCATTTTTCAGATTGAATTGGGATAAATCGGGTAAAACCAGATAAAGACCAGTGGTTAAGCTTTCTATGCTAGGGTTTTTACTTAGCTCCCCCAATTCTAACAAGTCCTGACTAAAGTTACCCATCAAATACACGCCAAAACTGAGTAATGTTGCCAGAATAGAACTGGTAAAAACTCCAAATAGGATGGTTACAGCAATTATTAAGGCTAGTTGAATCAGAAGATATACAGCAGTCAGAATTAGAGGAAATAGGGGATATTCGATCCCAGAAAAAGTGAGCATTCCCAGGTAGATTCCCATCATAATCGTAATGGTTACGCTTAATACAGCTAATAATCCCAGGTGTTTTCCTACAATCAACTCCGCTTTACTAATCGGTTTGGGAATTAGCATTAAGAGAGTACGTTTTTCAATCTCTTTGTTGATCAAAGCTGTTCCGACAAAAATAGCAATGACCACTGTCAGAATTTCGATCGCACCAATACCAAAGTCTAATAAGATTTTTTCATCTGTACCAGCAGCGATTTCAGGAATAATTCTTTGTGCCAAAATTAGGATCAGAGAAAAGAAGCCAATAAAGTAAAGAATGCGATCGCGGATAACTTCTTGAAAACCGTTTTTAGCGATTGTCAATACTCTAATAGGATTCATGGTGATTACTTACAGATTATGGATTGATTTCTAAGGGTTTACACTGTCTATTATTCCCATAACCTGCTGTAAACCGAACATTACTCCTGTTTAAATAAGAAGCGAGAGTATGCTGAAGAACGCAGAAATAGAACTAGGGTAGACAATTTGCCCACCCTACTTACTTACTTATGATGTCTCTAGATTTGTTGGCTTATTCTGGCATGGGATCTGCTGGTGATTCTAATTGTTGCTGTCGATATTGCTCTAAGATCTTTTGTTGCTGCAAAAGCTTAAACTGTGAAGCTGAGTCTTGAATTTGCCCCGCAGATTCTTGATTAAATTCTTCTATGGTTCTGCCATTGCTTAAATTAGCACGGTGGATCAATTCCATCGGATTAATTCCTGTAATACTATCTCCATATAAAGAATTCTTGTCGCCAGATTGATGATTAGGATCTTTATCAATTTGAGACTGAGCTAAAGTAGATATGCTGTAGCCAGGAATTAGGGCTGTAATCATTCCCAGGCTTAAAACGATGTTTAAAGGTTTCAGTTGATTGATCATCATATTGATTGAGATTTCTACGCAAAGCGACGGCGTAATAGAGGTTGAATTGCGAATAAAACTAGAGCATCAAAAGCTAATAAGATTAAAAGTACAACGCCAAAGTTAATGTCTAACCAAGGAGTATTCATAACAACGCTGTTAATTGCCCAATCTCCGTGGAGATAGAGATAACGAATCGGCTCGATCGCGTAAGTTAGAGGGTTTAAACTGGCAATAATCTGTAACCATCCTGCCATAAAATCTAGTGGTGCTAGAGCAGTACTAGCAAATAGTAAAGGTAGGTTAGTCACAAAAATAACAGCAATTAATTCAATATGACCAGGGAGAGCAAAAGCTAAACCCAAGCTTAAAGCAGTGACTCCTAGAACGATGAGGAATACAATTAATGCGATCGCGCTTAAGCCAGCAATTCCTGGTAATCCCGCACCTAAAAAGGCACTAGCTAGGACGATTACTGCGGTTTGAATAAAACTCAGGACAATTATGTAGATAGTAGAAGCAGCAACAATGGAGTAGCGGGAAGCCAATGGTGCGACCAAAAGACGGTTAAGAAAGCCAAACTCTCGGTCAAACATCACTGGTAACCCTGCATTTAACGCGCCAGAAAAAGCGGTAAATACAATAACTCCTGGTGCGAGAAATTTAGCATAACTAAGGTCATTACCAAATAAACCTTGGGGTGCTTTACTAAATAATGCTCCGAATAATACCAACCACATAAAAGGCTGAATTACTCCTGCCATCAGAGTAGATGGGCGACGTTGAAGCTGAATAAACAGACGTTTGGTAAGGGCTAAAGTTTCCTGAATAAAGTTTCCGATAGGACTACTATTGGCTTCTGTTTGCTCCGTAATTCCAGGATTAGGGGCTAATATAGAACTAATTTTGCGAGTTGCGACCATAGATTTGTTTCCTTAATAAAATAAATTGGGCTAAATTTAACTCTTCATTGCTTGTTTTTGCTCTTTTTTGGTGTCTCTGGTACTGGCAGCAGCTATTTCTGCATCCATCAGAGTTTGACCAGTAGCAGCAAGATAAACATCATCTAAACTAGGACGAGATTGAGCGAGACTAAAAGTTGGCAAGTTAATACTATTTAAAGATTGCTCGATCTGGCTCAAACTATTAACTCC
>JASJDB010000131.1 GCA_030065315.1 Xenococcaceae cyanobacterium MO_167.B52
AACTCATGTTGCTCCATCATCAATCCTTGACTGATAAAACAGCTACTCCAGCTTAATCTATGAAATCTTTCTGGCTCTGAAATTGTCGGTAGAATGGGAGCTTTTTTTTATTCTTAATCGCAGGTAATAATAAAGAAATCAGGTCAACTAAGTAGTCGGACATAAATAAGCAGCACTATGTTAATTTATGTTACGGGCTCAGCGGCGATCGCTTAAACCAGTGATGGTGTTCTGCTGTATAATTTTCTACTTCTTTTGCTGTGGGGGGACGAGTTCCTACTAAACTCATTTCTCCTCTAAGAACATTCCAAAATTGGGGAAACTCATCTAAACTTGTTTTTCTTAAAATCTTACCTACTTTTGTAATACGAGGAGCATTTTCATTTTTAAATAGAGGTCCTTGAATTTGATTTTCAATCTGATTTTGTAAATGCTCTGCATTAGCTACCATCGATCTAAATTTCCAAATTCGGAATTTTTGACCTTGATAACCACAGCGAATTTGACTAAAGAAAATTGCACCAGGACTATCCAGTTTAATAGCAATTGCAATTGGTATAAATAAAACTCCTGTAATAGTTAACCCAACTAAAGCACCACAAATATCTAATAGTCTTTTAGTTTTGGAAGTAACAGAAGAATGAATATTACTTGCTTGTTCTTTGTGATCTTTAACTAGATTTTTTAGATCTCGCTCAACATTTAAAATCCGATCTAATCCTGCTAAAGATAAAACTATTTTTACTTGGGGTGAAATTTTTCCAAATGTTAAGTTAAACTGTGTTTTTTGTCCCAGTTGTATAATTTGACATAAGCCTATTAAACCACTACTATCGATAAAAGTCGTATGTCCAAAATCGAGAATAATTTTTTTCAATTTAGAACCAGCTTGACATAGTTTTTGAAAAAAATCTTTAAAGGAATTAGCTTCGACAGTAGTAAATTGAGATGGCATTTCAATTAAACAAGCTCGATCAAAATTGGATAGTAAAAAATTGTTTTTGAATATTGTATTAGTCATGATTATTGGCTTTTATGAATGTTTTAATTTATCAAAATATATTCAAAGCAATCTAAAAAAGTTATTAGATTACTTTTGTTATTATTAGTATCCCAAAGTAGTGTTTTTGATCGCGTTAGTTTAATTGTTTAACTTAAAAAGAGTATGTATAACTTGTGTATAAGTTATTAAGGAATGAGGACTAAATAAAGTACAGAACTTTATCTAAATAACTCAAATACTAGGCAACTGAGGAGAGTCAACTTGTGTAGATAATAACATCCTCATTCCTTAATTAGCGATGGCTATGCTGTTTATCGTTCCCACCCCAAAAGACAAAGATGTTTGCACACTTGATTCGTAAAGCCATTAAACCTATTTAGAATTGCCAAGAGAAAAAAATTGACTATGCTGGAGATGTTATCAAAGCTTTATTTGAAAAAAGTTATATGAACCCGATTAACATTTTCATTGTCGAAGGTGAACTAACAACAGCAAAGAGTTTAGCACTAGATTTAGAACAAGCTGGCTATAAAGTAGTTGGAATGGTTAAATCGGGAGTCAAAGCACTCCAAAAAATCCCTGAAACTAATCCCGATTTAATCTTAATCGAGATCGCCCTCCCAGGAGATATGGATGGGATTACTACTAGCCAAAAAATTCAAACAGAATATAAAATCCCCCTTATTTATCTCACCTCTCTATCGGATAAAGCTACTCTGAAGCGAGCTAGAACTACTAACCCTAAAGGCTATATTCTTAAGCCTTATAAGCTAGAAGACCTCAAAATTATAATTGACAGCACTTGCCACAATCAACAGGCGCTCAAAATTTATTGGCAGAAATTACAGCGCAAAGCAAAACTTGCTAATTATAAGGTCAAGAAAATCGCTCATCAAACATTGAAGATTCCCTCTTTTAGCGATCTCAATCGTCGGTTACAACGAGATAAATATCAGCAATACCTACCGAAATTATCGCCTGAAGATGCCAATATTGTTTCTATACTTCAACAAGAAGGAGTGTATGTGACTTCTTTAGCAGAATTTAAATTGCCTCATACCAAACGATTGTTGAAAGAAATGATCATGCTTTATCCCCATCTATATACTCTTTCCCATCTAAAAAATTGGCAGGTGGGCATACCTTCTTCACGCAAATTCTTTTATACAGAAATCTTGTTGTGGGGATTAGAAGAGAGGTTACTAAACATAATAGAAAACTACATCGGGTTACCCTTGCTATTCCAGGGCGCGGATCTGCGACGGGATATTGCTAATGGTAGTGTTAAGGGTGTTAGACAATGGCATTTAGATATTGATGATGAGCGGATGGTTAAAGTAATCGTCTATCTCAATAATGTGGGCAATTCGGGGGGTCCTTATGAATATATCCCACGCTCTTGGACAAGGGATATTGCGAAATCTTGTAACTATACATCGGGATTCGTGAATGATAATGAGATAGCTGAAATTGTCCCCTTCGATGGATGGAAAACTTGTGCTGCCGAAGCAGGGACTATCATAATCACCGATCCTTGCAATGTTTTTCATCGCGCCAAGCCAGCAAAGCGCAGTCGTTATTCAATTACTTTTGGCTACACTTCCAGATTTCCTAAAGTTTCCTTAAGTGAATTTAAACTTTCAGCAGCACAATGGCAAAGGTTGAATCCTAGTTTGAGTCAACGTCAGATTTCTTGTTTAAAATAACGTAAGTTCGGAGTTGGGAATTCGGGTAGTGATTCCCCTGTAGTGAAAGAAAGCGCCATCTCGAAGAGATCCGCTAATCTTCAACGCGCTTCGCGTAGGCGGTGCGCTTAAGTTAAGTAGCACCCAACAAAAACCAGATATAAGTTCCTGTCATGGCATACCAGACTAATCGTTCGGGGAAATTTTCTGGTTGTATTTGTTTTGATTTTGGTTGTGTTTCTGGTGTGCTCATAAGGCGCTCACTATCGAGAGAGATAATAATAGATATCTATATCTATTCAATGATTTTCTGGATTACCTTGCGACTAATTTTGACTAATGGTTCACGCCACCAGAGTATGGTTAGTCCTGTAGTAATCAGCAAACAACCAACTACAGTTCCTGCCATTACTAATTTGGGTTTTGGTGCGCTTGGTTCAGTAGGTAAAGTAGGTTCTTCGATAATTTGCATCATGGGGAAAGAAGCGAAGCGATCGCCTTTACTGAGATCGAGTTTGGTAAGAGTAGAAGCAAATACAGCTTGGGCAATTTGTAAATCGCGATCAAGGGTGTCTAACACTGCTTCTTTTTGGGTTAAGATGGCTAATTCTGCGTTTAAATCCTTCATTTGCTTGGTTAAGTTAGCCATTTTACCTGCCAAGCCAACTTGTTCCGCTCTTAAATTTACAAGTTGCACGAATAAGTTGGCTCGTTTTTCTCCCGAACCATTACTGTTATCGAGAACTGAGAGTTCTAAGGTGGATTTTTCTACAGGTTTTTTCAGTAAGATTTGTCCTCGTTGAATTAGAGTTTGGAGCGCAGATTCTCTTTCACGACGAGCTTTTACTACATCAGGGTAATTTTCTCCCCGATTAACTCTTAACTCCAACAAAGTTGAATTGGCATTAGTATACTGCTCCAGGATTTTTTGGAATTCTCGATCGGTTGCTAAAACTAAAGCATCTGCTGCTTGTTGGGGTTGTAAACTAAGAGTACGAGATTGTTGTTTGAGGCGATCGCTAACTTGACGATAATCAGCAGCAGTCTCAATATACTGCATTTGCAGCCTACCTAGATTATCGATTAACTGTTTAACCTGATCGGCAGAATTTAAACCCGATCGCGCTTTATACTGGGAAATCTTTTTTTGAGCAGAGGTTAACTTGGCTTGAGCGTCTGCTAGAGCCTTTTGAACTGATTTGTCTCGTTCCGCTTGTTCTTGTTCCCGTAAAACTTCTAAGCGATTGTATAAGGAGTGATATATTGACCAAGCTTTTTGTTGTGCTAATTCAGGTGTATAACCTTTAGTTTGTACTTCTAGTAAAGTTGTATTGTTAATCAGATTAACATTTGGTTTACCAAATTCCGACTCAGGTATTTTTAAAGCTTTGGCTGCTGCTGATAGTATCGTAACGCTAGTTGTCATTAACTTATAATTTTCTCGTGGATCGGAATGAGAACCAAAAGCAGTATTACTAGAGGTATTAGCTTGACCAATACTGGGTAAATTCACACTAACTCCAGGTCCACTTCCCGCAACATGAATTAGTAATTCACTAGTATAAGTAGAAGGAGTTTTTTTGAGATAGTAAAGACTAAAAGCCCACAAAGTCCCATTACACAAAACACCAATCAGTAAATATTTCAGCCAACGTAACCACAACCAATTTTTGTGGTTTGATTCTGTTTGATCAGGAGCAAGGGAAGAAGAACTTTCCATCATCGGCTTTAAAATATTGTTCGCAGCAACAGTAGAGGAGTAAAAATCTCACTGATGGTTTTAAAAATATCTCTAGTATTGGTGATTCTGGAGTCGTAACAGGCTACGCCATCTTTGGGCATCAGTAAGGGATTTTCTGTTTCATTGTGAGAATCACGCAATAAATCCTCTACAGGACGGTCTAAATAAGTAATTGCTCCAGTCAGACGATTAGCTCTAACTAAGACAGCATGACGATGAGCGTTGGTAGCCTGAGTACCGCCAGCACAGTTAGTAGCAATTACAGCTTGGCTAAAACGAGAACCATAGGGAAACACAATTCCTTCCTCTCTATTAGTAATCGATGCACTAGCATTGCTGGTAGCAGGAACAGTGAGATTAGAAACAAAAACTTTCATCCCTGGTGGAGTAATTTGAGATGGACGAACTAATTGGGCTTGAAAATCAGTAGCAGGAACGATAATTTGATCCCCTGCAATCAGAGGAATATCTTTAACGAGTTCTCCTGTAAAAATACCTGAAAGATCAACAATTATTTCTTGTTCCTGGCGAATCAGGTATACTTGTTTGACATTGGCTGTGGGTAAAACTCCTCCCGCAGCTCTAATGGCTGTTGTTAAGTAACGCCTCGTAGGATAATCTCCAGTAATTTGTAAACTTTCTGGAGAAATAGCATTAGGCTGAATTTCTTCTCCTTCGTTAATTAAAACTCGACCTGGTTGAAAGAGTTCTCCTTTAACCGATACTTGAATAGGAGCCCATTCTAAAATTTGGACGCTCAATTGTAGATTATCGGCAGGAAAATAGTTCTGCGATATTAAAAGTTGTGACAGCTTGTTTTCTACTTCAACAGGTTCTAAACCTACTACCGATAATGCACCGAGAAAGGGAACTTCGATATCTCCATTTTGGTTGACTTGATAAGTGCGGGCAAAATATTTTTCGTTAGGAATGGAAACTTCGAGACGATCACCTGGAGAGAGAGGTAAAGCGAAAGTAGTCGCAGGTTGAATTAAAGCGATCGCTCCAATTAAATTAAGTTGAACAAAAATCTTGACTTTGATTCTCCAGCCTTCAAACATAGCAGCAATCGTTATTTAACCAAATACTAATTTTGTTCTCTCTTGATTGACATCGGAAAATTCAACTAAAATCTTTTGTGACGTACTCTCCTATTTCTCTAATGTTTAAGAATAAGATTGCAAATCAGACAACTGCTTAAAGACATACCGTGTTGCCCAAATCGTAAATAAAGGCAGACAAATACCATGAGAAATTAAGATTGCTGCTGCTACGCCTTGACTCTGCCAAGAGACTCCTATAAATAAAGAGATCGCCAATAAACCCGTAAATAAAACATTCCAAATTAAATCTATTTCTGGTTTGTTGACAGATAATAATAATTGGGAAGCAGAATCCGCAAAGGGTCGAGGAATGGCTGATAAACAGATTAACACCAAAACGGGAATCGCATTAATCCACTTATCACCAAAGACAATAGGGACATAAACTGGGGCTAAACTCGATTGCAATAATACCATCGGTACAATAATTAAAGTAATAGTTTTAAGGCTACTAAAATAGCGTGCTCGAAATTGGGATAAGTTGTCCCTAGCATTGCAAAGATGGGGTAATAAAGCAGATTTAATGGAAGTAATAATTCCCAAGCTAATACCCAAACCTGCATTGAAAGCAAAGTAGTAAATTCCCAAAGCTTCAATACTCAAAAATTTACCGACAATTAAATAATCAAGATTACTACGGAGAGTATAAAGTAACTCTACTCCTAACACACTACGACCAAAACGAAATAATTCGCCCCAAGATTTTGTTGTAAACTTACCTTTTGGTCGCCAATCATGATTTTTGAGGATAATAATTACCCATATGGGAGCTACTAAAATCTTGGGGAAGATGATCGCCCACATTCCAAACCCCGCGATCGCAAAAATTAAAGATAGGATATTATCAGTGGAAATTTGAATCATCTCTACCAGCGCAATCACCTTAAAGCGGTTTTCTCTTTGAATTAAAGCTACTTGAACTAAACCATGAGGAATTAGTAGTAAGCCAATGCCCATGACGCAAATAGGCAAAATTAATCGATTATCATCATAAAACCAAGCTAAAGAAAAAGCTGCAATACATTGAATCACAAATAGACCCATAAATACTGCCCAATTCAGCCAATAGGCAGATTGAGCCAAACTCTCTAATTGCGATTCTTCTGCTTGAATTAAACGAATTCCCACTCCATTGCGGGTAAAGACTCTCACAAATTCATTAGAAGTTAGAACAATAGCTGCTAAACCATAATCATATTGAGAGAGAAAACGAGCTAGGATTACAGTAGTCAACAAGCGGGTAAGGCGGATTGCTGCTCCTGACAAACCTAACCAACCCAAATTGCGGATAAACTGGCTATTTTCCCCCGTAAATTTCTTAGTTAGTTCTTGCCAAAGGTATTTCAAGCCACCTCCTCCTGAAGAAAAGCCAACCAGTTATTTAAAAATTCGTCCCAACTATTAATTACCGACTGTCTAGCTACTTTTCCCCACTTAATTAGTGGTTGTTCTGGCAGAGACGTGATCGCTTCTGCTAACTTGGTGGAATCATTGGGAGTAACTAATAATCCACAGTCTCGAACTTGTTCTTTTAATCCATCTACTGCAAACATAACTATGGGTTTCCCTGCTGCTTTAGCTTCTAAGCACACTAGTCCCCAAGGTTCCCAACGAGAGGGAATAATAATAACGTCACAGGTAGCTAAAAAAGCTGGTACATCCCCAATTGCTCCCAGTAACTTAACGTGGGGTAAATCTTTTGCTAGTTCGGTTATCAATTGCTCATCCTGACCATAACCCCCCAAACTAAGCTGGAATTGTGCTGGAGGAAGAGAGGCAAAAGCTTTTAATAAGAGATCGAAGCCTTTTTGCGGGGCAAAGCGACCATAGGCTCCTATTTGTAGCGGATTGCTTAAGCTTTTGGGTGGAATTATTAAAAGTGCGTCGATGGGAGAAGCAGAAAAGATAGTCCTAACTTTGTGAGGAGCGACTAAATTATTTTCTATCATCCAATCTCGTTGAGCAGAGGAAACACTAACAACACCATTAGCTAAACCATACGCCAAACGCAACATTAACCGAAAACGAAACTTATGAGGAACTTGATGTTGTTCAAATCCCTGACAGTAATGGTGGTCACAGATATATACTTTGCTGTATCGTTTTAGTAATAGTAAATCTGCGAGATACTTCCAAGCACAAGGATAATGAAAAACGATCGCATCGGGAGCAGTAGTTTTTAACTTGGCTTTAGCTTCTTCTAGACGAAAAACAAAAAAGTTAAATTCTTGTTGCAACTGCGAATCGATTAACTGCCGGACTAGGCGATTAGAACCTCCTGCCCGCTTATCCCCAATTAAATGCCATACTGTGGGTTTCATGATGCGCTCTCTACTAACCAAGCTGAAAGATCGCGGTTAATCAAATCCTGACACCGTAAAATATCTTCTCGATAAAGTTCTCTTAGTTCCTGTCTTACTTCTGGGTCAATTTGCAGTGTAGTTAAGTTTTGATGCTGAATTTTTTGGCGAATTTTAGCGGGAAATAAAGGTTTGAGACAAGTTTTGAGGGGATTGGGTTTTGTCAGAAAATAATGCAGAATTTTATTGTTGGGCATTCCCGATTTATTGGGACGTATAGCCATATCGGGAACAAAGGTATCGTCAACTTCTAAAAAACGAAAAATGTCTTGCAATAAAGCTATCGGTTTTTCTTTTAAATCTTCGTATAAATAAACTTTAATCTGACTCGGAGAAAAAATTTGATAGTAACGTTGTAGTTGCGCCCCATAGTAACCAAGCTGGATATAATGCCAAAACCATTCCCAGTTATTAGCGATTCTAGTTACTTCATTTTTTAATGCTAGAGCAAAATCCCTCTGGGGTTCGCGATCATCCCTGACTGTATGCAGGAAATTGGCATAGGCTCTTTCTACAGGGTTCCTCAGAATAGCAATTAAACAAGTGTTGGGAATATATTTTTTAATATTTCTTGCTGATTGAGCAAGATAAAGATAAGAAGGGCAAGCTTCTCCCCTAGCTAATTCGTGAGTAACCAAGTCAAATTTTGCTTGATAGGTGGCTAAATCGGTAATAGAAAATTCTTGAAGAGCTTCATCTCCAGGCCCTTGAAAATTAAGAATTTCTCCTTCAAAAGCAAAAAAATTAGTTTCTTTGGTCGGAGTCATGTAAATTTGAGGGTGCTGTTGGAGATATTCATGCAAAGCTGTTGTTCCCGCTTTGGCTGCACCAATAATGAGAAAATTGGGCATAGTCATGGGAGTAATTATCCTCTGGGAAATCGATATTAATCTTGCTCAACTAACTACTCCTTGAATTAATTGATAAATAAATTAGGCAAGCAATATTTATAGAGTTCCCCAAAATGCGATCAAAATGACTATTATTTCTCTAAATACCAAGCTGGCGGTGATGTCCAAAATTTATTAGCAATATCGCGATCGCAAGTGGGAATAAATTCTTGTTTGAGAATATTTTCTGTGTCAAAACTGACTAAATGCTGGCGAATAAAGATCCGTTCAGTAGCTAAATTCATATTTTTAAAGTTAGAGTCATCTCGATTTAACTCTGGATGACGGGCATAAAAAACAGCATCAGTAAAATCACTATATAAACCATCGAACCAATAGTCATCGTTTCTGAGCCAATAATATTCCCATTGCCCAAAACGCTTATTTTGCTTGTCTTCAGGAATATATTTTTTAATTAAGTAATAATTTCGGCGTGACCAATAACAGCTACAAGAAAAAACTTGGCGTACAACTTGACGAATTCCTGTTTTTTCTCGACGATAGAGAGCCTGGGATACTTGAATTTTTTTATCTCGCATTTCTGGACGAACTAAGTAAAAAAAATAGTCTGTCCAATAGCTAATTTTTTTTAACTTTTCAGGAGATTGAATTACAGCAGGAGATCGATCAGCTTCGCTGCCAGGCTTCGCCTGATCGCAAAAGGAATAAGCTTGGGCTTCTTTCTGGGTGAAATATTGTACAATTGTCGTAACCAATAATATCAAAATAAAAGTTCGATCAAACCTCATATCTATTCATCAAGGTGAGGAAAATATTTTTTGTTTATTGAAATATTTTGAGATAAAAATTATTATGTATTTCTTGAAAATACCTTACTAAGATATCTTTTAAAAATTTTTTCTGTGATAGTAAAATTACCTAAATTAGCAGTTTAATAGGTGTGTCTTTTAATGGGGAACAATGAAGATCTTTAAAAACCGTCATTATTCGCAAGTTACACTCGCAAATACCTACTCCTATTTTTGCCAAAATGGAATGTTCCCAGAAAACGCCGGGATTAAATCTACCGAACCTATTAGTTCTTCGGTGAGTTCTTGTCTTACTAAATCAGTTTCAAATTGTTCTTCTAGCAAAAAACTAGCTTGAGTGTAATATTCTGCTGGTGTTACGGGAAACTTAGCTACAAATGGTTCTGCCAAAAAACTCACTAAATCTTCCGAACAATTAGCAATAGGGATTCCTTGTTTAGCAAGTTGCTCTGCTAGCTCAACTTGATGATCGTCTACGTGTTCTTGGAAGCGATGGCTGCGAGGAACTAAGATAAAGGGCTTATCAATTAAAGCCAGTAGATCGATAGTACCCTCTCCACAATGCGCAATTATTAAACGAGCTTTTTTTACTAGGCTTAAAAAATCAGTTTGTTTTAAGACCGAATAACTTTTAACTCCATTGGGGATAATAGTACAAGCGCCGTACTGAATTACAATTTCTTCTTGTTCTGGTTGAATGATGTTTTGTGCAATCGAGTTTTCAATCCAGGTCATCAGACGATTAAAAGGAAATTTTTCGGTGCCAACAGTAATTAAAATCATGACAATTAATTTTTAATTTTCTTTTCTTTATTTGCTTATTTTTAGTATTGCTGACTGGTATTTACGTTCGAGTTTGTTTATTGGTTTAAATTGAGGGAATACTGTATAACTTTTGTATAAGTTGCGATGGATGAACAAAAAGCTACTTGAACAGCTTGGCCAAGTAGCTTGGGAAATATGAGACTTTTCAGACAACCTCTGACTGAGATAGAATAGCTTGTCGAACTAAAATATAAAGTGGCTAGAATCATTCATAGCCATAGCATCGACGTTCTGGAAAATAGCCAAATCAGAATTCTTGTATTTCATCACCGTATGATTGCCATCTTGAATAAAGCTAATTTGACCACTAGTCAGAGGATTGGAAGTACCTAAAATACCGGTCAGATCAATTTGATCAGTGCCTATCGAGAAATCTGTAATAGTATCAACTCCTTCTCCAGCAGAATTAAAGACTAAAACATCACTGCCACTGTTAGTGGTAAAAATATCGCTACCAGCAAACCCTACCAAGCGATCACTCACAGCTGAACCAGTTAAGGTATCATTGCTGATTGTACCTTCAATTAAATTCTGATCTACACTCACTGTTACTAACGCGGTGTCAGTTTTGCCTCCTTCATTGATACCTCGATAAACAAAAACATCAGTACCATAAAATCCTGCATCTGGAGTATAGGTAATAGTATTATCCTCGTTAATAATGACAGTTCCGTGATTAGGTAATTCAGTTAACCCAACTGGTTTAAAGCCAGTACCAGTAAGATCATTTCCTAAAACATCAGCAGTAATAGCTGTATCTGCCGTAGTTGTAAAAGAATCGTCAAAAGCTAAAGTTGTGGGTAAACCACTCCAGTAAGAAGCTGCACCTCTATGACCGCCTCCAGTAGTACTGGTGACGATAACAGATTCATCCGCAGTAACGGTAACATCTCCAGATAAACCTTCAATTTGATAGATCAGCAAATTACTATCTCCTGCTACTTGAGATCCATTTTGGAGGGGAGAACCATTGACATTAACAGTGGCAGTATTCCGTGCAACAATATTTAATTTACCAGGCCCTAATAAGTCAATACTAGGAATAAGAATTTCTTGGTTGCCAGCATTCTCTACAACAGGTAAGGCGAGATTTAGTCCAGGTGCAGTACTATTATTAGCACTGGTCATCTGATAAACGTAGGCTGGTTGACTAGTTTCAATTAGGAGAGCGTCGCTATCTGGATATTCATCACCATCGAGAATGATGTTTTCTCCTGCCTGGAGGGTAGCAAAAGGAGTAGACTCACCCCGCAAATAGACTTCGGTATTGTCTTCAGTAGCAATGATAATTGGTCTTTCTAGTAAGTTAGCGTTAGAAGTAGCCTCACCTTTAACTAAAATATACTTTGAGCCAATCAAATCCGTAGGAACAATCTGATCAACCCCAATATCTCGACCATTACCAACTGTGCCAGCCAGCCAAGAACCAGTGTTTACAGCAATAGGCTTATCGGCAACAATCAAAGAACCTTGCAAGCTGTTAGGTGAATTTAAATTGTCTTGAATATTAAGACCAACAACAAAAGATTCATACTTATCGAGAGTTACCTGACCTGGATAACCATTGACAAATTCCACTCCTTCAGGCAAATCTTTAAAAGAAACCACAGTATTATCTTCAGAAGCCATTACAGAGATGAAATGAGCTTTACGCCAATCTTGTGCCGTATTGGTGACTAGATGTCCAGAACGAAACTCTGTTCCTAACGCTAACTGACCTTTAGAAGATAAAGATAGACCTTGAGCATTAGTTTGGTGACGGACGTTGGCATAGAAAGGTCGATCTCCAGTAAGAATCAAACCTTCAGTTTTATCTACTTTACCGACTTGATTACCATCAATTACTCCTAAAGAAGCATGACCTTGACCATTACCAAAAGGTGCAGAACTAAGATCAAGAAGAGCAGGAGAATCTTTAGAAATAGTTATAGTTTCGTTAATGCCACCACGTATTCCATTAGCACCATTCGCATTTTGAATAACTACTTCAAATGGAGTTTCTTCGTTGGTAGATAGTACTAGATAGTGATTGTTGACATCTTGTTTGGCATATAAAGGTGGTAGCAGATGGATAGAATCTAAAGTACCAACATTATTTTCGTCCCCATCATCGTCAAAACCTTTAATAGTAATATCAACTGTTGCCGTGTCAGTTTTACCAGTGCTATCAGTAATAGTGTAAGTAAAACTATCGATCGCTGTTTCTCCTGCTTTCAGGTCATTAAACTGACTGTTAGGATCGTAGATCAAGCGGTCATTGACTCGTTGGACTAATCCAAGAGTAGCAGAGTGATTAAAACTGTCAAAGCTAATAACATCACCATCAAAATCGTAGTCATTCCCAAATAAATCCGTCAGAGCAATATTAATCGCTGTATCTTTAAAGGTTAAATCTGCATCATTATTGGCAATAGGAGCGTAATCTATTTTAAACTGAGGGTCTTTTTCATCTTCATAGTCTGGGGCATACATGGAAGCTCCCTCTATATTCAAAATGATATCGTTATAGTCGCGATCTCCACCAAAGAAAACATTTAAGTCTTCCATTCCAATAACTGCCATATTATCGATGTTAGTCTGATGCTCGATCATTTGTACCGCATTAAGCAAGTTAGCACTTTTCATCGAGAAAAAAGGACGCTTTCCTTTGCTGCTATCTAGAGTAGGGTTACTTGCTGTCTCTGCTAAAGTAGTGTGGGGAACCAACATTAAACCATATTTGCCCCCAGCATTTAATTGAAAACTTTTTGAACCTTGATAAGTGCCACTATTAAAGTTGGGCTCCCAGGCAAAATTACCATCAAAGCGAGCACCTTCCACCCGATCTTGAAATAAAACATGACCCTGGGTGGAGTTAGTTAAAGCTCTTGTCGCTGCTTCCTGAATAAATTCTAGAGAGCCAGACTCATATTGATTCATTCCTTCTAGGCTAAAAATACCCACTTCGCCTTTGTACCAACCACCGTCGAAGAGAAGATCGATTTTAACTTCACCAGACTTACCGATAGTAAAATAGCCATCATCGAGAATGTTTTGTTTAGACTGTTCTCTAATCTGTTCGCCAATGGTGGACATCCGAAAGTTTCTGCCAGGGTTGCGAACATCACCATAATAAGGTGCATTTCCTGTAGCACCAATTACCTGAAACACGACTTCATTATAATCTCGGTCAGAGCCTGGTCGCTCAACACGAACTGCTTCAAAACCAAAAGTTCCACTACCATCAAGTGCAGCAAATTGTTGAGGAGCATTGCCCATATAATCGGGATTAGCTTCTGCAATTGAAAATAAAGGCAATTTTCCCCACTGATTGTAACGTTCAGGGGAGTCTGCTAGCTCCTGAATCGATGTATGCTGAGTCAGCATAAACCCAAATTGAGCACCAGCATTCATAGAGAAAGACTTGACACCAAGATGTTCACCTTTGTTGTAGTCCCGTTCCCAAGGTAAAGCAGTACTGTATTTAGCTCCTTCAGTTCGGTCTGTCATCACAACATAACCATTATTTGAGTTGCTAAGTGCTCTTTTCGCAACTTCTTGAATATATTCGCTCGAACCTGGGATATATGCCTCCATCCCTGCAAGATTATAAACAGCTAGTTCTCCTTCAAACCAACCACCATCAAAAAGGTACTCAAAAGTAAATTGTCCTGCATTACTAACTGTAAAAATGCCGTTATTTGAAGAAGTCGTTGTCATGATTTTTCTTTGCTTTCTTTTCTTTGTTTACTTATTTTTAGTATTGCTAACTAATATTTACGTTCGAGTTTATTTATGGGTTTAACTTGAGGCAATTTAGTATAATTTGTGTATAACTTGCACTACAGGATTAAATAGATAGGATTAATTTAAATAAGAGCTTGTTCTTAATAACAAAACTTTTTTCATATATTTAGTTAGTTTCGAGCATTAATATTCCCTCTCAGACTGCTCTACTCAACTAACCTCAACAAAAAAACTCCCTCTTGCAATCAATGCTTGAGGAAGGAAGTAGTAAGTTTAAATATTGAATCAGTTTTTCAGATTTATGTGATTATTGATAATTAAATACGAATTAATTTTGCTTGGGGATATTTAGCTTGTAATTGCTCCCATTGAACATAGAGAGCGTCGAGGAAAGGAAGTACTAAACGAGCAGATAAACTCAACTCTTTCACACGAGTAAAAGATTCTATAAAAGCAGTTTGGATACCACATAGCTTGGCCAAAATAATAAAAGGAACGACAACACCTGCTCCTGTAGAAAGAACTAATTGAGGGCGTTCTTTCAAAATTACATACAAAGCCAGAAAAAAGTTGCGGATTAGGTTGGGTATATTGCGATTAGTAGGACTGTAAGCCCAATATACTTGTTCATAGCTTAAAACTAGTTCAGTAGAAGGTGTCTGAAAAGTAACCCAGCAACAATCGTGTTTACTCCAAAAAGTATGTAATTTTTGTAGGGCTTGAAAATGACCGCCAGTAGAACTAATAAGTAAAATTTTCATTTTTGGTTTTTGCCTATACTCTTGATTATTTTTAGTATCCTAGGTTGAGATTAGAGATCGCGTTCGTCTAATTGTTTTACTTGCAGGAATTATGTATAACTTGTGTATAACTTAAGGTAGTGTTATCTCAACACTTGCTGGGGTCATACTAAGGACAGGGTAATAAATTATCTTTTTTGGGGACGAATTTTGGCGATCGCCTGATTGAAAATAATTTTTCGATCTACTGACCGTAATAGATTGATAATAACTTGGATCCATTCCATGAAGCGTTCCAGTTGACAATCGAGTCTGGATACCAGCCCAGAGTATTGCGGATAATAGTAATTCCTGCCTCCTCATAGGCTTTGTTTCGAGCCTCATGGCTAGTTCTTGTAATGAACGATGAACGAAACCCAAGATATTAGTTGTATCTGATTAAAATGAGAACCACTAGATTACTAGTTTTTCACAAATACCTTACTATATCTATAATCAAAAATTAAGTTTATTCTGACAATTACTTTGGAAATTTTGAAACGCTGGTGGCAATCACCGAATAAATATAGTCATATTTATTGGATATTTTCATTTATCTGGTTATTAATAGTTATTTATCTTGCTTTTATCTGGAATTTGGGAAGTACTGGTTTAGTGGATGAAACTGAACCTTTATTTGCTGAAGCAGCCAGGCAAATGACTGTAACAGGTAATTGGATAACACCCTATTTTAATGGCGAAACTAGATTTGATAAACCTCCTTTAATCTATTGGTTGATGGCAGTTGGTTATAAACTAATAGGGGTTAATGAATGGGCAGTACGATTACCTTCTGCAATAGCTGCGATCGCTTTAATTATATTCGGGTTTTATACTCTGAGGTATTTTGGTTTTACCAAGTCCAAAAATCAAAATTATAGGGAACATCAATTATGGTTATCGGGTTGGATTGGTAGTGCTTTAATTGGTTTAAATCTTCAGAGCATTATCTGGGGGCGTATTGGTGTTTCCGATATGCTATTAAGTGGTTGTATAGGTAGTGGATTATTTTGTTTTTTTTGGGGATATGCTTCTGAAATTAAACCTGATAAATTAGTTTTAAATAATGGGAAACAATTCATTCAAGAACAATTACAATTACCCAATAAATGGTATATCAGCTTTTATATTTTCATCAGTTTAGCAGTATTAGCCAAAGGACCAGTCGGAATTGTTTTACCAGGATTAATTATTTTCTGTTTTTTAGTTTATGTTAATCAGTTTATTTCAGTAGTCAGAGAAATAAAATTATTTTGGGGCATAATTATATTTTCTTTAATTACTA
>JASJDB010000132.1 GCA_030065315.1 Xenococcaceae cyanobacterium MO_167.B52
AGAATCGCCCCACCCCAAAAGGACATACTCTGCATCACCAGCTTATCCGCGATCAATGTAGCTGCATCCGCACGATAAGCCAACATTATGGGCATAACCATATAAATCACATATCCAGTTCCTACTGCTGCTAAAGTACCTATGGGAATTGAACGGGTGGGAGTGCGTAAATCTCCAGACATTCCCACCCCCGCCATAATACCTGTTACAGCAGGGAAAAAGACCGCAAATACTACCCAAAAATCCTCACTCTCTGCGGGTAAGTCATTACTCATGCCCAAAGTAGTTTCGGTAATGGGATGACCAAAGATAAAAGAAACTAAAGATAAAGCGATCGCCGCCATAATAAAAAACTGGGCGCGAATGGCAAAACTAGCAGATTTTAGTGCTACTGCTGCTACTAATACTGTAGTTACCAAAGCCAAAATCTTGCCATCTAAAATGGGAAAAGTCTGTACCACACTTTCGGCAAAACCAATAATATAAAGAGCAATAGAAAGGGTTTGGGCGATAAATAGAGGAATTCCTACTGCACCCCCTACTTCAATGCCCAAAGACCGACTAATCATATAATATGCCCCACCACCTTTGATGACTCGATCAGTAGCGATCGCAGAAATAGATAAACTAGTCAGAAACGTAATAGAAGTAGAGAGGGTAACAATTAAGAACGTACCCACTAAGCCTACATTACCCACTACCCAACCAAAACGGAGATACATAATTACCCCCAAAATGGTCAAAATAGATGGGGTATAAACTCCACCAAATGTACCTAATTTACCTTCTCGATCTTGAATTGAAGCAATAGTCTTGCTCCCATTGGTTAGATTTTTAATCATGATGTAATAATTTTTGGCTTAATTAGAAGAAGGTTGATTAGAATCTTTGAGCCAGCGTAAGAGGGCTGTTTCTAAATCAGGAGCAATTCCCAATGGGATATTTCCTCGCAAATGTATATCTCTTTGGGGAAAAGGAATCTCAATATGGCGATCACGTAATACTTTCTCAATCTGAAAATACAGTTCGCTTTTGACAATTGGTTGACGACTAGGATCAGACATCCAAACCCTGAGTTCAAAATCTAAAGAACTATCCCCAAAACCTATAAAAAACACTTGAGGCACAGGATAAGTTAAAATTTCTGGATATCCTTTCGCTACCCCTAGAAGAACCTCTTTGACAATTTCAGGATTGGAACCATAAGCGACACCAACAGGTAAGGCAAAGCGAGAAATCGGACTATCATGACTCCAGTTAATTACTTCCCCTGCTAACAAATAGGAGTTGGGGACAACAATAGAAACGCTGTCTAGGGTTTTGAGAATGATACTACGAGCCTGGATTCGTTCTACTGTTCCTCTGTGTCCATTTACTTCAATAAAATCGCCAATTTGTACCGAACGCTCGAATAATAGAACCACCCCACTGGCAAAGTTTTTGGCAATGTCCTGAAAACCAAAACCAATACCCACACCCAAAGCACTACCTAAAATAGCTATAGAACTGAGATTGACTCCCCATACTTGCAAGAGAATAATTGTCCCAAAAGAAATTAAACCATATTTGACGATCACAAAAATTACTTCTTGAGAACCTCGACTCATTCGCGTCTGATGTAGAATTCTGGTTCTTAAAAGAGTCGTAATGGTTTGGGTGGCAACAACTAATAACCAAAAAAATCCTCCTAAAATCACTAGATCAATCAGGGAATAAGAGCGATCGCTTAGAGTAAATATAGGAGTCAAAAAACTACTTTTTAAAAGACCTAAAATCTGATTTCGCCAATGACGGGATTGAGGTAACAAACCGCTCAACCAGTAAAAAATAACTAGCCATAAAACTAACCTTGCTAAAGTTAGTTGGGTTTGGAAAAATAACCTCAAGTGGGGAGATTTTAAACGAGTAGAATTAATCCCTGGCACTAGTTTCGCGATCGCTCTAGGTAGAGCATAATGCTTTAGTAGGCTCAGTATTTTATCAATAGCAAAAACTACTACTAAAACAATTAAAGCTAAGATGGCTTTTTCCCAGATATATCGGGAAGTTCTAGCTCGTTGGGCTTGTTTAATAGTTGCTTGTAGCCGATCTGTCCATATATTAGCCTGCTGTTGTACACTATTGTTTCTAGTAACATCGTCAGATGTTACTGTCATTAAATAGCGATTATTAATATAGATAGTCGGTAGATCATTAACTTGTTTGATTTCAATTTCAAGAGAGTGTGGTAATTGAATGGCAAGTTGTAGTTCAGAATTAATTATTTGAGCCCGTTTTTCGGCAGTTAATTGCTCTGTACCACTTATCTGAAAAATCTCTTGAGCATCAATAACTACTGCTGCCTTAGCTGGAGTTCCAGTAGAATAGCTCGCAAACTTACCCATGTTTTCGGGGGACAAAGGATTATTTTGAGCTGCTAAGGGAGCAACTAAAAGTAAGAAACATAACAAAATTACTAGAACTTTTCCTATTCGAGAAAAGTTAAAGGTTTGTCTAGGGTAGAAATTCCTACTAAATTGATTTTTATCAGACATCGCTATAGAATCAGAGCTGCTCACTGAGTTATTTATTAAGCCACAAATTTAGGGTAAAAAATCTAGATTTGGTAAGTTGAATTATTTATGATGGAGCTTTGATGATTATTGTGATTTCTTTACACAGATAGCTTTAATTAAAACGTAATTAGTATATGTTGTAATCCACCATAAGATTTGAAGTTAATAGTCTTTAGATGTAGAGAATTGCTCAGGATACTCATCCTTTAGATAGATATTTTGGTGACTGGGTAAAAGCAGATTTATATAATGTCAGAATTATCAGAATTGCTAACAGCTATCTTTTTAAAGAACCAGTATTTAACTATTCAGCCGATTTCCCTTTTTTATGGGATGAAATTACTATTCCTGTTAAATGAAGAAAGTTATTTGATTATAGTTACGAACAACCAGGAAGTATTCCAGGTACCCTTAACATTTCTCAGGACGCTATTTTTCCCAACATAGTCCTCATCGATTATGATTCTACTCAAACGAATCTGATTCCCAACCTATATCATTTTCCTTTAAATTTGCCACAGATGATTGACTGGGAGACTGGGGGGACTGGGGGAATGGGAGATTTATTTGTAGTAAGAATTTTTGAAATTGGTGTAAGACCAAGTAGAGGAGGAAGTAAGAAATCCACTACTTGGCAATCTGTTGGGTAGGAAACTCGTACGGCTTTAGCCTCCGAGTAGTTCACTCAAGGTCAGATGAGTATTTCAAGAGAACCGAATCCCGTCAAGCTAAGGATCGACTTGAACTTGATTAGTTTCCACCCCAGTTGCACCATCAACGCTTTGAACAATGGTCACTATCTTGTCTAACACAGCTTGGTTGGGGACTAGTCCTTTTAAAATGATCGTACTGCCAGTTTGTGCAACGTAAATGGTATCAATCTCCCTCAATTCAGTGTCTTCAGCTAAAGCAGAAGCTACTCGTTTTGCTAAACCGCTAGGGTCGTACTCTCCGTCCAAACCGACTCTAAAGGCTGGAATGGTTCTAGAAACTTCTAATCGGGATGAGCTTGTTTCTTGAATTGGCTGTTTTTTTAGCTCTGCCTCAGAGGATAAGAGTGTATCTTGAGCAGGCTGTTGCTCAATCTGTATAGCCTGTGTAGCAGGCGATGGAGTCGTTGGTTCTTTTGTCTCTGGCTCAACTTGCTTGCAAGCCGTCGGCAAAAGCGTTACGGTAACAGTCAAAAATGCCAAAAGAGGAACAATTCGTTTCATGGTCTATTTCCTCAAGACAATAATGTTATCTATTTGACGGTTTTACCCCTATTATAATTCTTTCAAATGCTCCAAGGTATTAAAGCTATGAAACGCAACATACAGAGTATAGTTTAGTTCGGTTGTCTCTCCTTCAGGAATCATTCATAAAGATTAAATAACGAGGAAGACCTACTACAATGTCAGATTCGTCAAATGCTTTTTTCAAACGACGACGGTACTCACGAGCTACCGCCCATTGCTCTAGAGGTTTAGTTTTGAGCAAAATTCGGATATTTACTCCCGTATGCTCGATGCGCTCTACTCCTAACATTCGAGGAGAACCCAGCAGTTTATCGTGCCAAACAGGATCGTCGTAGATTTCTTCAGCTACTTGTTTCATAATGGACATAGCTTCCTCTAAATCCGCATCATAGCTGACATCAATAGAAAACTTGACCTGAGACCAGCCACTAGACTTATTACGAACCCTAGTAATTGTTCCGTTAGGAATAGTAATTAGTTCCCCCTCAAGGTTGCGTAATTGAGTCATCTGTAAACTAAGATTCTCTACAGAGCCTTCAAATTCATCAATGGCAATCCAATCCCCTATGGCATACCAATCTTGCAACAGGATTAGAGAACCATTAATTACATCTTTGATCAGGTTCTGAGCTGCTAAAGAAATTCCTAAACTGATTACGCCGAGAATAATTGTGACAGTATTAGGCAGAGCACCTAACTGACGCAAGATCAAAATCCCCAATACAAAATAGGTCAGCACTGTCACCAAACCCTTAACAGCAGTTGCTAAAGTAGGACCCCTTACCTGATAACGCTCAGAAGCAGGAGACAGAGTAGCTTTTTGTTTCATCCAACTTCCGAGCAAGCAATCAATCAGAACATAACTCCCTTTATTCACCAAGTTGACCCCCACAACCAGCACTAAAAGCATTAATGGAACTCCGAGAGTGGCTCTTTTTCCCCAATGAATTAGCCAATCCAGAGGGGCAAGACCACCCCATTCTGTCACTCCCAGTATCCAGTTACTCAGGGGACGAGTCCAGTAAAACAGACTACATAGATAACCAAGACCCAAAACCCACAACAGAATTTGCGCTCCTAGTAAGATGACTCTCAAAAAGGCATTGATACTGGATTGTTGTCGATAAGAGAGTTTTTCAAGTCTGACAGTAATTATGTCTAAAGCTAACTCTATGGGTTTAGATGTCATTACTGTCTCAGATTGGTGATTGTTACTGACTTCACTAGAATTAGTTGTGACCGAAAGAAGCTCTTTCAACTGTTTGCTTTTAGCTGTGAGAGATTGCTGCCACCAGAATAAGCCCAAGCTGAGAATAATCAGAAACAAGAATATTTTGAGAGCAAGTCGGGCTTGATGGCGTAAATAATCTGGTTGACGCTCTTTCCAGGCTTGAAGCAGTATTTCTCTGCCGTAGTTAACTGAGTCGGTTGCTATTTTTCCTCCAGGCAATCCCAACCTTTGAATATCAGCTTTGGTAATGCTAAACACTACCTCTGGTGATGTATCTTTAGGAAAAGCCATCAAAATTACGGAAGTTCCCTGTGATTTGGCAGCATTTATCTCCAACTGTTCAGCCAGAACTGCTTCTAATTTTTCCGATATACCGTGGCTAATTTGATAATTTTTGGCATACTGGCTCATGCGATCTAGGACTCCTTGCAGTTTGCGATGAATTAATTGTGCCCGAGAAGCAGCATCTAGCATATTGGGTTCAAGTCCAATTTGTGAGGCGACAAATCCGACCACTTTCCCATCGAGAAAAACTGGAGCCAGTTCCAAATTGCCTTCTGGAAAAGTAGGGATGTTGTAGAGGAAACTCCCAGAATTGCGAGACAAATTGAAGCCAGGAAGAGACTGTTGGGCTTTTAGGGGTAATAGCCAAGCAATACTCACAACCAATGCTAGAAGACTGCTCAAAATACCAGAAGTTAGGACAGAACTGGGACAGAAAAGCTGGAAAGATTGCCTCTCTCTAGATGAATTTTGTCTTCTACTCATGGCTCAATTCACATAAGGCTCACTGCAATAAAGCTGTTCTATAATAGGACTATATTCCTCGATGTAAAGCAATATTTCTAAGCTCCTGGTCGCAAATAATCCCATAAGCGATCGCCAGAATCAGCTCTAACCAAGGCTACTACTACATCAGGTAAAGTTGCCAAACTAGGGTAAATCAGATAACGAGGTTCCCAACGAGGATTAAATTTACTTTTAAAGCCACGCAAACCTTGAAAATTATAAAAACGATTGAGGTGTTGATAAAGATAATCTAACCCCCCTTCCAGGCGTGGAGATTCAGGATTTGCTTTAAGTCCTGAAAGAGCAGATAAACCAAGATTAAAACTATCGTAATTAAGTTCTTTATAATGTTGAAACAGAGAAATAAATAAGAATTCCATCACCCCATGCTCTGCTTCTTGCCGTTTTCGCATTAAATCAACGGTAATTTCATTAAGTTGATATTCGGGAATGATATTGGTAAAAGCGATTATTTCACCTAAATTGCTTTCTACTGTAGCTATTTCACAACCCCGCAAGTAATCATAATCAAACCAGCCCAGAGAAAACTGTTTTTCCGAACCCTGCATCTCATTAAGCCATTCATCGCTAATAATTTTCAATTTATCTAACAGTTCATCGGTAATAGGCGGTTGCCGAAATTTAACTTGATACCCTAACTTATTAAAACGATTGAGTGCATTCCTCAGATTGCGTCCTGCTTTTCCCTGGGTAGTAAAAGTAGGTAAATCGACAATTGCTTCTTCTCCAATTTTGACCGCTTTAAAACCCAGAGATTTGTATAACTTGAGATGATCGGGAAGAGTTTGATAAAAAGCTGGATACCAATCATTGCAGTAACAAAATTCTCGGTAGCCAACAATGGCATCTTTTAAATCTTCTGGTTCACCAATGGGATCTCCTAAAGCAACTGCACCTCTTCCTTTAGGGACATAAGCAATTACTGTTTGACCACTAGAAGAAAAATAATAATTTTTATCAGGAAGTAAACAAAAATGAGCCAGAGAAGACCGTCCGTATTGTTCAATAATAGTCTTAGCTTGTTCTCTTTCCGCTTCTGTCCCCCCAACTCGTAAAATTACAGGACGCAATAGCATCCAAAAAGCATAAATTAAACTACTAGCAGCAATAACATATAGAGAAGTAATAAAAAATTCACCAAAACGAGTAGTGGGTTTTAATCCACCATTGTCTGTAGTAAAAAAAATTGCCAAGGTTTGAATTATTGCTTGGGGAAAATTGAACTGGGTTGTATATTGTTTTTCCATCAGGAAAAAACCAGTGGTTCCATAAGCTAGAGTAAATAATAATGCTCCAAATAAAACCCTAACTCCTTGAGCTATAGAAGGGCGGTCAGAAAGGGCAGTAAATTGTTGCCTTAAGACTAATAATAAAACTAATAAAATCAGGGCAGGAATTGTCTCTTCAATATCTAATCCTTTTAATAAGTTTGAGATAATAGAAATTATTATTAAGCCAGTAGCAAGTAGCCAAGCTAGTCTTTTTCTATGCCATAATCTTAAAGCTAAAGTTAATAACATAAAGGCACTGATTGCAGCAAAAATATGACTGCCTGCCCTCACTTCAAAAGGATATAATTCTTGAATTATTGCCACTCTTGAGGGGATTCCTGGGGTCACTGCGGAGACAAGATTCAGAATTCCTACTAATCCAGTAAGTAAACTAATAATTATTAACCCTAGCTTATTTTTTTTGACTTTCATGATTTAGTTAAAAATTAGCTATATTGACTAACCAATTGAGTTCATAATAGTAAATATTTACGATTAATTATCAATGAATGACTCCAGTTGTACTGCCCAATCTGACCCCTTAGCAGGGGAATTAATCCGTTTACGTCGTCGGGTAAAACTGCAAGTTAGCTATCATACGGGGAAGAATCCCAGTCTAGTTTTTTTGCATGGTGGTTTGGGCAATCGCTTTAATTGGAGATCGCAATATGAGTTTTTTCTGGCTCAAGGACAAGCCATTTTAGCTTATGACCTGGCAGGACATGGACAATCTACGCCTTATCCTCGCTATTCTCTGGGGAGACATCAGCGAGATTTAACCAGGTTACTCAAAAGGTATCATATCCAAGCCCCCATTCTCTGTTGTCATAGCTATGGGGTTCCTCTAGGCTTAGAATGGGCGAGAAAACATCAAGTTAGTGGCTTAGTATTGGTAGCAGGAGGCACTCATAACCTTGACCCTTGGTGGGAAATTCCCTTAATTAAGTTTTTAGCTTGGGGTGGTAGATATCTGTATCATCTTCCTGGAGTACAATACCTAACTAATCGCTTATCTAGTAGTCATCAAAAAGAAGAATTAGAGCAGTTTTTTGCTGAAAGTCCTGTTCCGACAGAATCCGAGCCTTACGAAGCTTTAGAAATCTTTTGGGGCTATAATTTTTGGCAGCGTCAACGCTCTCATCGTAAATTAAAAGTCCCTGTCTTGGTCATAAGTGGTGGCAACGATTCTATGTTTACCGAGGAAATGGGTGCAGAATTAGCTGCCAAATTCGATTATGGTCAACATCTTCATTTACCAGAAGCAGGACATTTATTAATTGCGGAATATCCCGAAATTGTTAATCGCGCGATCGCAGATTTGCTTGAGAAGATTGAAAATGATTTTTAAAGTAGTAGGAAAATTCATAGTTTAGAGTCTGTTAACAAAATAAGAAACTGCTGTTAAACTTTTTTCACTTTTGACTCTTGTTTGGATTTGCTCCTAACTGGAAATAACCAAGAAAGCATGACAATAATGAAAACAAAAAAAGTGACTAATATTACTTGAAATAAAAGAAGATGAAGCATGATTTTAGACTCACTATAGCAGGATCGCTATGAACTGAGATTAAGGCAATAGTTGAAAGTGATTGCATAGTTGTGGATCTTAAAAATTAGATTGAAGAGACAACGGAGAAATTTTCAGCTTTTAAAAGCTTGAATTTACGGTTTATGGAGCTATTTTGGGCTGTTATAAAGCTGTCTGATGTTTCTAAACGACAGTGTAGACAATACCAGTAGCGATCATGGGAGCGGAGATGGCGGAGTAAATTATGGGAGCAGTAAGGACAAGTATTCATAGCCTTTTCTCCAAAATAGAAAGCTTATTAATTATTTAAATTAACAAGCTTTTTTTTCATAGCTATGACAGTTTAATGTCAATTTTGACAAACTCTAATTTGACCTAAATAAAAGGTGTGTTTCAGCGCGGTGCAATCTATTTCGTATATGCTCTAAGAATTAATTTGTTCACCAATCTTATCCATCCAAGCAAAAAGTAAACCAGAAAGAACAAAAGTAAAGTGAATGATCACTTGCCAAATTAAAATCCTTTGGCTAATTTCGGCAACCTTGATAAATGACCCTAATAAATCTATTGCTGATATAGTTACTAAAGAACCCATCAGCTTGAGTTTCAAATTAGAAAAACTAATGTTAGACATCCATTCAGGTCGATCAACATTTTCTCCGAGATCGAATTTGGAAACGAAACTTTCATAGCCACTAAAAACAATAATTATAAGTAAGTTAGCCACAAGTAGTAAATCGATCAACTCTAAAATTGATAAAATAACCTCGCTTTGTTCAACCTCAATAAATACCAGAGGAATAACTTTAAAACAGAAATTTTGAGTAAACTTAATGACAAGTATTACTATTAATAGTAAACAACAAACATAAAATGGAATCAATAACCATCGAGCGGAAAATATGGCTTTTTCTAAAATTTTTTCCAGTTTTTTCAAGTTACTTATTTTTACTTTATTGCTGATAGTTTCAGATAAAGATGATTTCATACTTTTAATCAACAACCCCTTCAAAAGAACCAAAAACAAGAATTGTGTTTAATCAAATTACGATATCGAATTGTTATTGCAGAATTATGACAGCTTCATATCAGTTTTGACAAACTGTTTCCAATTTAGAAATCAAACAATACTATTTATTGGTAAGAAAAATTTAAAAGTACTGCCCACTCCTAACTGACTTTCGGCAAATATTTCTCCTCCGTGTAGTTCTACCAAACGACGACAAATTGCTAAACCAATCCCCGTACCAGCATATTTTTGAGAGCGAGACTTTTGAGATCGCCAGAAGCGTCTGAAAACATGAGGTAACTCTTCTTCGGCAATTCCCGAACCTGTATCTGTGATAGATATCCAGACTTGATCCACATCAGACCAAGCTTTGAGAGTAATTGAACCAGAGGAAGTGTGAAGAATAGCATTACTAAGCAAATTGACCAAAATCTGTTCTAGGCGATCGCTATCTACCATAACGTAGGGTAAATGAGTCGGACAGTCTAATTGCAAAACGCGATCGCTACCAAGCAACTGCTCGCCAAATCTTTCTACCAATGGCTCCAACATACCGCGCAAATTAGTTAGCTGTAGATTTAATGACAGGTTTCCCACCTCAGCCTGAGATAATTCTTGTAAATCTTTAAGCAAACGCTGTAAACGCTTGGTTTCGCGGATTAATTGCCCATAGATTTGTGAGTTAGCCACAATAATTCCATCAGCAATTTCTTCCAAGCGTCCACGAATGATAGTTAGGGGTGTTCGCAGTTCATGGGTAAGATCGTCGATAATTTCCCTTCTTCTTTGTTCTATTTCTTCTAAACTAGCTGCCATACGATTAAAACCCATGGCTAGGCGATCTAATTCAGGAATTTCTAAATGGCACATTCGCTCATCTAGTTTACCGTTAGCGAATTGGTAAACAATTGTCTCCATTTGGTTCAATGGCTGCACAATTCGCTTGGCAATCCAATAACTAAGAATTGCTGCTGCTAG
>JASJDB010000133.1 GCA_030065315.1 Xenococcaceae cyanobacterium MO_167.B52
GCTTAATGGCTAATTCTCCCCCAAAATCACCTAAATCATAAGCATAGAAGCCAAAAGCAGCAATTTCTTCGGTCATATTAATAGTGAAAGTAGAACCACCACCTACACTGGCTGAAGTACGCCAATACTGAGAACCGGAAGCTGCATATCTACCTTTTAACAATTCTCGGTCTACTTTATATTCTCGGTCAGAACTTTGTCCTTCAATATGTTCAATACTGTAAACTTGACCGTTTCCAGTTAAAGTCGCTGTTCCTGCTCCTGGAAAACTAAGAGTTAAATTAGCAGGAGTTTCCCAATCATAATCTTCAAATTGCTCTGTACCAACATCAGTAGTTAGCTGATTTAAAAATCGTGTTTCAGCATTTTGACTGCGATTAAGAGATGCACGAGTACCATTGCCACCAGTATTAATATCTTCTGCGGAAATTACTTGAAAAGCTTGCACAGGACTTGTTGCTAATAAAACAGTAGTAGCCGTTGTAATTAATTTCTGATATAAATTCATTAAGTGTTTCCTTTAAAATTATTTTTTATTCTTTGTAATCACTTGATTACATATTAGTTTCTTTCTCGGAATAATTGCATCCGCAAAAATGCTTAAAATAATTTAATTTTTAGGTAAACTACAGCATATAATGACCTAAATCTCACGTAATTTTTATAAAAACATGAGTTTCTAGTATATTAATTTCATATAGTAATTACTGATTATCATCAAGCTGACATGAACCAGATTGTAGAAATGAAGGGCAAGCTTGATATCAAAAGCATTTCAAAGTTCAACTGATTTTATCGAAAATAATTAATCCAAATACGGATACTAAAAAAACTTTTATCAGTATAAATATTGAGTAAATAAAGCCTAAATAATAAAGTTAAAAGTCTAAACTTGCGTCATTTCCCCATTCTTCGGTAATTTTAATTTCAAGCTGCAAAATTTTTTCTTTAATTAATTCCCAATTGGTTTTGGTTGCAGGAATATCTTGTAAGATTTTCCCCTGCTGTAGATATAAAATACGATTAGCAAATTTTTCGATCAATCCTAATTGGTGAGTGATGATCGCGATAGTGATTTCTGTAGCTAAATCCCTGAGAACTTTAAGAACATTATTAGCCGTACCTATATCTAAAGCTGATGTCGGCTCATCTAATAACAATATTTTGGGTTGCATCATTAAGGCTCTTGCGATGGCAACTAATTGTCTTTGTCCGACAGACAATTCTAATTCATTGCGATTAAACCATGTTTCAGGAATCCTTAATGCTTGAGTCCAAGTGTGTATTCGTTGGCGAATTTGATTCTCTGGTAATCGCTGTAATTTCAAAGGATAAGCTAATGCTTCTTCTACTGTCATGCCCAACAATTTGGATTCTTGGGGTACTAAAACAATTTGCTGACGTAGTTTTACTGGAAAATAATTGTCATAAGAAGTTTCTCCAAAATACATCTTCCCCTCTGTAGGAGAAATGAGGCGATTCAATAATCGTAAGAGGGTGGTTTTTCCGCTGCCTGAAGCCCCCACAATCGCTAATTTATCTCCTTGATACATTTCAAAGGAAATATCTTGTAGAAGGTAGCTAGAGTCGAGAGAAGATGTGAAACTAACTTTTTCTAATTTAAGAATAGATTCAAGATTCGGGGAATGGGGATTAGTGAGCATTACTTAGATTAACTTTGTTAACTATGGACATAATATAAGGTATGGCAATAATTCTTTTTCGATTAGAAATTATAGATTTTCTCAAATTATTAACACCAGGAGAATGGATACTATTATTTCTATTTGTTTAGTAATATTTTGTTAGTTATAAATTTGATTATTTTCTGTTTCTATAGTATTTCTTAATAACCACCTTTTTACAGCTGCATTTTCGATTGGCTTGCTTGGTTTTTCCATCTTGTTTTTTGATGAATTCTGGGGGGAAATTAATTACTTGCTTTTTTGAGGGTGACACAATTACTGGCGTAACTGCTTGATGATAATAAGTTACTGACCCATTTCTCTGCTTTCGGCAATTACAATGGGGACAATTAATTTTTTTTGAACTATAGTATTCTGTTCCATCTAATGCTAGTAATATCTGCTCATCCAAATACTTAAACTGTTCTATTAGCCGATTAGTTTCTAACCATTTATAAGTAGTTTTAAATGCACCAAATACTGTTCTAGCTGGAATCGGAGCTAATAAGTTTCTGATTTGGTTATCACAAGGGATTTCTTCTAAACCAAATAAGCTTTGACGGTGGGGGATGCTGGGGTTTCCCTATGCGGAGCGGTATCCTTTAGGGCAGCATATCCAACCACCGTGTTGAGCATTATCTTTACCTTTTTTCGGCTTCATTAAACGTTGATGTTGTAAAAAAGAAGGGGATTGGGTAAAGAATACAGAAAAAGCAGCTCTACCTGCATTTTTTAGAGTATATTTCTTATTATCTCCTTTTCGATTATCTGGTAAGTCCTTTAATTCTTGGTCTAAAAATCCGATTAACTGTGAGGCTTCGATGGTAACAGCTTTTTTTTTCATATACTACAAAACCCAGAGTTATAAATGAGGATTTTCTCCGCGCTCCACATCTATAATTTCATAATTTAACCAAAAATTATCCCTAATTAATCTTAGTTCTCTATTTTTCTAGAGAACTGAATTCTCTTTTTTTTCCAAAATGAGAATTACTGTAAATACGCTTCTGCGATTGCTTCTATACTTACCTTTTGATATAAATAATTTTGCAACGGTTAGATGCGGTATAGTTTAATTGTAGCAAGCTGTAGCTCGAATGCTAGTTTTTGAATATAAGTTAAAAATTAGTTCAATTCAAAAGGAATTAATTAAGGATGCTATTCGTACTGCACAGTTCATTCGGAATTCTTGTTTAAGATACTGGATGGATGGGAAAAAAGAAGTCTTAAAGGATACCGCTTCGCATAACAAAATTAATCGTTTTGCCTTAAATAAATATACAAAGGTGTTAGCAGATAATCCTGATTTCCCTTGGGCTAAAAAACTAAATTCAATGGCTAGACAAGCAGCAGCAGAACAAACTTGGTTTGCTATATTTCGCTTTTTTGATAACTGTAAAAAAGGAGTTAAAGGAAAAAAAGGATACCCACGCTTTAAGAAAAACTCTCGTTCTGTCGAATATAAAACTACAGGTTGGTCATTATCAAAAGATAGAAAATATCTAACTATGACTGATAAATTTGGTATCGGTAGGATGAAATTAATTGGTAGTCGTGACTTACATTGAACTGACATGGTATAAGGCGAGAATTGCTCGCCTAAAAAAACCTAGAAACTACTGTGATTAGTAATAGCATTGGTTAATTTCTCTATTACTTCCGATACTGATATTGCACCCAATTCACCTGATGCACGAGTACGGATACTGAGGGTATTTGCTTCTAATTCTTTATCTCCCACAATTGCCATTACAGGAATTTTCTGTTTTTCGGCATTGCGAATCATTTTACCCAGTCTTTCTCTACTGTTATCAGCTTCTGCACGAATACCGAGACTTTGCATTTTAGTAGCTACTTCATGCACAAAATCCCGATGGGCATCACTCACGGGTAATAAACGAATTTGGATAGGTGCCAGCCAGAGGGGAAAGTCTCCGCCATATTCTTCGATGAGAATACCGATCAGCCTTTCTAGAGAACCAAAAGGCGCGCGGTGAATCATAATAGGGCGTTGGCGTGAGCCATCTTCAGCGATGTATTCTAGTTCAAAGCGATTGGGAAGATTATAATCAACCTGTACTGTTCCTAGTTGCCATTCCCTTTCTAAGACATCTTCAAAGATAAAGTCGAGTTTAGGACCATAAAAAGCAGCTTCTCCTTCAGCTTCAAAGTATTCCATATCTAAGGTTTGTACTGCACGACGAATTGCACCTTGAGCAGTTTCCCACAGTTCATCGGAGCCAATATATTTATCAGAGGTAGGATCGCGGAAACTTAAGCGAGCTTTGAAGTTTTTCAGTTGCAAGCTCTTAAATACAGCCAGAATTAAATCTACTACTTTGAGGAATTCTGCGTCTAACTGTTCGGGAGTAACAAACAAGTGAGAATCATCAACAGTAAAACCTCTAACTCTGGTTAAACCGCCTAATTCTCCAGACTGTTCGTAACGATATACTGTACCAAATTCGGCTAACCGTATAGGTAACTCTCTATAAGAGCGTAACTGACTCTTATAGATTTGAATATGGAAGGGACAATTCATCGGTTTAAGAACGAATCCCTGTTCCGCTTCGGCAGACTCTGCATCTTCTGCCATCATAGGGAACATATCTTCTTTATAGTTTTGCCAATGTCCCGATATCTTAAATAGATCCACCCTTGCTAAATGGGGAGTTACTACAGGAAGATAACCCCGCTTGACTTGCTCTTGTTTTAAAAAGTCCTCTAATTGCGATCGCAATATAGTACCTTTAGGAGTCCATAGGGGCAACCCAGGACCTACAGGATCGGCAAAAATAAACAATCCCAGTTCTTTTCCTAGCTTTCTGTGATCCCGCTTTAGGGCTTCTACTTTACGCCGTTTATATTCCTCTAGTTGTTCGGGAGTTTCCCAGGCTGTACCGTAGATGCGTTGGAGTTGTTGCTTAGTTTCGTCTCCTCGCCAATAAGCACCTGCAACACTTTCTAGATCGATTGCTTTGGGGTTAATATCTGCTGTAGATTCTACATGAGGACCTGCACATAAGTCCCACCATTGATCAGCCAAATGGTACAAAGTAATTGGTTCTTCGATACTATCAAGAATTTCTAGCTTATAAGGTTCTCCTAAGGCTTCGATGCGGGCTTTAGCTTCTTCTCTAGTTACTTCCTCCCGAATTATAGGTAATTTTCGATTGATGATCTTGATCATCTCTTTTTTGATCTTTTTTAAATCCTTATCAGTAAAAGGTTCGGGACTATCAAAATCATAATAAAAACCATTTTCCGTCCAAGGTCCAATGGTTACCTGAGCTTTGGGGAACAGCTTTTGTACTGCCATCGCCATGACATGAGACGTGGTGTGACGAATTTTTTTGAGGGATTCTGATTCGCTAGTACGGGGTAATCTAATTTTTTCGGGTTGCTCTATATCTGCGATGGACATTGGCTGTTCAATTTTTTAAGTTGACTCGTTGGATTATATCGGAAAATTCAGGGTCTGATGGGAAATAAATTCTAGCAAATTAATAGGACATACTGTAATACGCAAAAGGAAATAGTTAAGCCTAAAACCTAACACCCAAAACCTAACACCTTATTTCAGTTTTACATTTATACGCACCTAATTGCGTAAGAACAAAAATATTACTGAGCTAAAACAGAGTTCTGAAAATCACGGAAATGACTAAGATAAATATAGCAAGTAAAAAAATATACTGAATATATAAATAATGACCATAGCTTTAGATACCAAGCCCCAGCTTAATGCACCTACCATACATCGGCTTTCCAACGGTTTAACCATTATTGCTGAACAGATGCCAGTAGAAGCAGTTAACCTTAATGTATGGCTCAGTGTAGGTTCAGCTAAAGAAACCGATGAGATTAATGGAATGGCTCATTTTTTGGAGCATATGGTATTTAAAGGTACACCAAACCTTAAAGTTGGGGAATTTGAGAAATTAATTGAAGAAAGAGGTGCGGTAACTAATGCTGCTACCAGTCAAGACTACACTCACTACTACATTACGACTGCCCCAAAAGATTTTGAACAACTTGCACCATTGCAATTAGATGTGCTGCTGAATCCTAGTCTAGAAGATGAGGCTTTTGAGCGGGAAAAATTAGTTGTACTAGAGGAAATTCGTCGTTCTGAAGATAATCCAAATCGTCGCACCTTTTACAATGCGATGGAAACTTGCTTTACTAATTTACCTTATCGTCGTCGGGTTCTGGGACCTGGGGAGGTAATTAGTAATTTGAAATCCCAACAAATGCAAGATTTTCACCATACTTGGTATCAACCCCATTCTATGACAGCAGCAGTCGTAGGAAATCTACCAGTAGAAGAGTTAATTGATATTGTTAGTAGTAGTTTCCAGCAGCATCATCATAAGCCTGCTAATAATCAGGTTCCAGTATCCAGATATTATGCTACTGAAACTCCTTTTACTGACATTGTGCGCCAGGAATTCGTTGATGATAACCTGCAACAAGCCAGAATTGTCATGATGTGGCGTGTGCCAGGAATGACTTATATTCAAGACACTTACGCCTTGGATATTTTAGCAGTAATCTTAGGACAAGGTAGGGTATCTCGACTCTTTCGAGAGTTAAGAGAAGAAAAAAATCTAGTAAATCAAATTGGAGTCAGTAATATGACTCAAACTAAACAAGGCGTGTTTTATATTTCAGCTAAGTTACCCACAGAAAATATTCCAGAAGTAGAAAGAATAATTAGGGAACATATGTGTACAGTTCAGAATGAACTTGTTAGTGAAAAAGATATTAATCGGATCCGTACTCAAGTAGCAAATCGATTTATTTTTGCCAATGAAAAACCAAGCGATCGCACTAATCTTTACGGTTACTACTATTCTCAATTAGGAGATTTAACCCCAGCTTTAAACTATCCCCAACACATTCAAGAATTAGAAGCATCAGATTTACAAAATGCAGCTCAAAAATATCTTAATCCTGATGCTTATGGCATAGTTGTGATGAAGCCTGGGAAGTAATATCATTTCCCTTTAAGATTGCTACAGATGATTGACAAGGAGACAAGGGGGAAATGGAGGAAAAGGAGGACAAGGGAGATTGATACGTAGTATATTTAAATTGATTTGATATAAGGATGACCTCAAGGATTCCTAATCCTAAAGAATGCACTTCGGATAATCACTGCCCCTTCGGGTAGAGCTGAACTTTCAGGTAGAGCTTCGCAAGCGCATAAACAATGAACAATCAACAATGAACTCCTACTTAAAAGGAATTAAATCTAAACGCTCTTGAGATTTTTTCAAAGCTGCTTCTGGGGTTTGTTTTTCTAATAATACTGATTCGATCGCTCTACCCAAATTTTCTGATAGTCGAGTATATTGGGTAATAATAGGACGCGATCGCGCCCATTGCATTTGTTTTAAAAATACTTCTAGCACTGGATTTTCTTGAACATACTGTTGATAAGCTGCACTTTGTTGAGATTTTAAATTGATTGGTAAGTAGCCAGTTTCTAATGCCCAAGTAGTCTGAAATTGTTCACTCAAAACATAAGTTAAAAATTCTTGGCAAGCTTTTTCTTGTGCCAAGTTTGATTTAAAAACAAATAAATTTTCTCCTCCTACTACTGCTGCTGGTTTTTCTTTGATGGGAATGGGAAATACTCCATAGTCAATATCCATCTGAGATAATTGCCCTAAAGTCCAAGGACCAGTCACTTGCATGGCTGCTTTTCCTGATAAAAAATTATCTAATTCATAACCTCTTTCGGGAGCAGATAAAATAGTAACTTGATCTTTTACTAAGTCTGCTCCCAGTTGCAATCCTTTGATAACTCCTGGATTGACTATATTAGGTTTATTACCATCGATTAATTCACCACCAGCACTATAAATAAAAGGTAGCCAAGCAAATACTGTCCATTCCCCTTTTCCTAGAGAAAGAAACATTCCATACTGGTCAATTCTCCCATCATTATTAGTATCCTGAGTAAGTTTATTCGCAACTAGTTTAAGTTCTTCCCAAGTTTTAGGAACGTCCCTAATTCCTGCTGCTTGAAATAAACTAGGACGATAAAATATGGCAGCATTATTAGTAGCAAAGGGAATAGAATAAATATGCCCATTCAAAGTCATAGACTCAAACATAGCAGGGTCTATTTCTTGTTTAATGGCAGAATTATTTAACCAATTTTCTAAAGGTAATAATGCCCCTAAATCTGCTAACTTTCCTGTTAATTGAGGGACAAACCATAGCATATTAGGAGGTTCTCCACTAACTGTGGCTGCAAATATTTTAGGTAATTGAGCGTCTGGTTGTCCGATATATAATGCTTCTACTTCTAAATTAGGATGGGTTTGATTGAATTGGGCAACTAACTTATTAAAAACATCTCGATTTTCTGGGGGATTTATGCCATGCCATAAAGTAACTTTGGTAACATTATTATCTTGAGAACTATTCTGACAACCACCAACTAACAGTAAGATGCAGGAAAGTATTGCAGCTAGAGCAATTTTTTTCACATATTCCATAAAAAAATCAATTGTTAATGATTAATTCCGAAAAGATCACAGTTCACTGATTACGGTAAAAGAGTTCGGTTTTACCACTTCAAAAGTAGTAACAATCTCGATAGTATATTACAAACGTCTAGAGATAACACTATTCATTAAAATTTTTAATTTGGGTACTAATAAAACTAGGTCGTAGTTTTGGGAGGTAGCAATAAAAGTGCAAAATTGGTTACTACAAACTCTAAGTGATATTTTTATTCATAGTGAACACTGTATCGTTCAAGAGGATCAACCAGACAATATTTCTACTATTAATTCCTGCGAGGCATTACAAGACTACTACCAATTATCAGCCTTAAAAGCTCAAAGAGAGTGGTTTTCTGCGATCGCAGCATTAGAAAAAATTTTATTTTTAACAGTTAAAGAAACTGAATCCCCTTTAAAGGGACTTATATTTTCGGCTCCTGTGCCAGTTTTAAGCAATTTATCTTTAGTTTCTCATTTTAAAACAGGTATATTTACCACGGAAGCTTTTAGCCTTAAGGCTCTAATGCCTTGTGGGGATAGAAAAAATGGGCGAAAACCTTTAAATAAATCTCAAATATTACAACTACCCCTAATTCCTAACGATCCCATTGCCAAAGAGCAATTTTGTCTTATTTTAAGCCCTAGCTTTTCCCTAATTATGGTGTTGGGGCAAGACATCAGGAAAACTCCTACCTTTCATTTTTCCTTTGCACCAGAAACAATACAAGAAGTTTGGGCAACTTTGCGATCGCGTTTATCTTTATTGAATTACGAACGATTATCAGAAATAGATGAGTTAATTAAGGAATTTGAACCTGTTAACCCAGATTATCGCCTAGTAAGTCAGTTTAGTCGTGAATTACTCAAGAATTTACCTGATCTGACCCCTCTAGCCATCGAAAATCCCCAACCTATTGACCGAGTTAACCCGAAAAAAACTATTTCTTGTGCAGCAAATGTCGCCCCTAATAGTGAGTTGGAAACAGAACTTCTACAAGCTTTAACCCATGAAATTCGCACCCCTTTAACCACTATTCGCACCCTTACTAGGCTACTCTTAAAACGCCAAAAAGACTTTCAACCCAAAGTTACTCAACGCCTCCAAACTATTGATCAAGAATGTACTGAACAAATTGAACGCATGGAGTTGATCTTTCGCGCTGCCGAATTAGAATCTACTCCTCCCCCATCTCCCTCAGTTCATCTAACTTCTTGTTGTCTAGAATCCGTATTAGAACAAACTATCCCCCGTTGGCAAAAACAAGCACAAAGACGCAACATTAACCTGGATGTTAGCCTGCCTCAAAAACTCCCCCAAGTAGTAGTAAGCGATCCAGCTATGTTAGACCGAGTCTTAACAGGTTTAATTGAAAATTGCACCAAAAGCCTACCCCAAGGAGGCAAAATTGATGTTACCGTTTCCACTGCTGGCGATCGCTTAAAATTGCAAGTTATCTCTCAATCGAGTAATAATCCCTTAAAAGCTTTGGGTCAACTACTAATGTTCCAACCAGAAACAGGTAGCCTAACTCTGAATCTAGAAGTAACTAAAAATATGTTCCAAGCTTTGGGAGGAAAACTCACAGTCAGACAAAGACCTAGACAGGGAGAAGAACTTACTATCTTTTTACCATTGAATAATTAAGTAGTTGTTGATTGCTAATTGCTAAATCTTACTTTTTTCCTGGTTGATCTATGAACCTATCCCACTATTGATCTGACATTAATCTCGGACACGAAAAACTAACATTTCACGCTTACATTTTCAACAATTTTGTGATTTTAAAAAGCTGAAAAACTCTAAAAATTGATTAGTGGGATAGGTTCATTATAAGTAGTTGTACAAAGTTAGTTTGATAGTTGAGATAGCTGTTAGCCCTAAAGGATTTACTAAAGGATATTGCTGCCAATAAGCGATCGCATCGGATTAGGAAAACATGAGATGTACAAATAATTTTGCCTAATATCTAATCATATCAAATCACTATAGGATTTCTTTTTTTCATTTTGTTTTTTCCTTGATTTTTGTTTCATTAAACGTAAATATTCTTTCCCCTCATCGGTAGTGCGCCAGCAATTATGATGATAGGGAGCTTTAGAAGTATCTGCCCGACAAGGTTTATTGCATATCGGACAAATAACGGTTTTATTAACTAAACCTTTTTTGACGCGATCGCGCCACTTAGCTTGTGCTTTTGCTTTTGCCATAGTTATAATTGGAGTTGCGAGTATGCTGTTTTAGTCGTGTTTAACAGCAACACTCGCATTGCTATTTTCTAGTGGAATAAATTACTTATTAAAGGAGTGCTAAGGATATTAGCTAAAATACTCAGAAGAATTCCTCCAAAAACATACTTGCTCCAATTTAATATCTTTTCCCCTATCTGTTCGATTTTAGTTAAACGCTCATCAATATCATTGACTTTAGTTTCTACATTAGTTAAACGCTCATCAATATCATTGACTTTAGTTTCTACATTAGTTAAACGCTCA
>JASJDB010000134.1 GCA_030065315.1 Xenococcaceae cyanobacterium MO_167.B52
GAAGTAATATCCCGACGCACCAAAAAAGTTCCTGCTCTTCAAGGTCAGGTAGTAGCTAATATGTTCTTTGAACCTTCTACCCGTACTCGTAGTAGTTTTGAACTAGCTGCTAAAAGGTTATCTGCTGATATTTTAAACTTTGCTCCTGGTACATCTTCCTTAACTAAAGGAGAAACTATTTTAGATACGGCTAAAACCTATTTGGCAATGGGGGCAAACATTATGACCATTCGTCACAAGCAAGCGGGGGTTCCACAAGCGATCGCAGATGAAATGGATCGTATTAAATCAGGAGTCAGTATTCTTAATGCGGGAGATGGATTACATCAGCATCCTTCCCAAGCTTTATTAGATTTATTTACTTTAACCTATCTCTTGGATCAAGAAAATCCGCGTTTAGAGTTATTATCAGGGAAAAAAATAGCTATTGTGGGGGATATACTTCATTCTAGAGTGGCTCGCTCCAATATTTACAGTCTGACAGCAGCAGGAGCAGAAGTTCATTTAGCAGCACCTCCCACTTTATTACCCAAGCTATTTTTAGATTTAGTCCCAAGAGATAATCTTTATCTTCATTGGGAGTTAGAACCAGCTTTAGTAAATGCAGATTTTGTGATGACTTTGCGCTTACAAAAAGAACGGATGAGTAACAATTTTATTCCCAGTTTGCAAGAATATCATCTCAATTATGGCATTACACGCGATCGCATAAAAGTCTGTCATCCTGATGTTAAAGTACTACATCCAGGTCCTGTTAATAGAGGAGTAGAGATTACTTCCGATTTAATGGATGATCAAAATTTAAGTTTGATTGGAGATCAAGTTACTAGCGGTGTTGCAGTGCGTATGGCTTTATTATATCTGATTGGTAGTAGTCATCAGTAACCAGTTAACAGTTATCATCTCTTATTTAAACCAAAAAGCTAGATCGGTTTTAGTAGTATGAGAATCTAGCATAGTAGAGGTTGCACCAACACTTTGTATAGAATCAAAAATGGCTATTGATTCGGGGTCATAACTTGCATAAAATCCTGGTATTTGTTTTGCAGTTGCCATAACTTCTTCGAGATCAACATAAAAATATCCCAGGCTATTATTAGGTACGCTGGCAATAAATTTTTTAAATTTAGGATTTTCTTTCAGAGATTCATTAGGAGATTTATTCATTGAATCAACCACATTATTGCCCATAGTTAAGAGGAGATTTTCCTGATCTAACCAACTATAAGATATGTCAATATCACTATTGGGAATATTCCATTGAGTAATGGTTTGCTTTTGTGTTGCCTTAGTTTGAGTTTTAATTCCCGTCTGTTCTTGTAGTTTATTTCCTATAGAATCTAAGGTATTTTGGGCTGTATCGCGATCGCTTGTTTCTAAAATCATTACTGTACCTAATTTTAGCTCAAGTTCTGGTATTACTGCTTGATTAGTTTTAACAATTCCTAAGGCATATTCCCCATCTATCCAGCCGAAAATGTCTTTATCTAAATTCAAACCAGTAACTACTCTAGTAGAATATCGCATTCCTCTCAGTGCAGTTTGCAAATTAGGATCTTTCTCACTAATTTTAACTAGATCAGACCAAAATTGACTAATACCTTGACCGTTAAATAATGCAATAGTTTGTTCTGGATATTTACTGGCTAATTTATTATTTATTGGTTGAGCTTCTGTTAAATCTAGTTCAGGTTTGAGTTTAGCAAAACTTTGCATAGTTACTTGTTTCCCTTCTATTCCAACTCCTAAAATTACTGATTCTAGGGGTTGCAAGGTAATCAATTTGTCTTGGGAAGTATTATAAAAAGTATTTTCTAGCCAGCGATCATAATCCGTAACATATATTTGAACTAAACTATTCTTGAGATTTAAAGGTTGTTTTAAAATTTGCAGATTATCTGGATTACTAGCAAATGAAGGAGAACCTTCATAGGTATCAATAGCTTGTTTGACAGTTGATATTGAATCAGAGACAACTATTTTATTCCCCAATATGGCAAGATTAGTTACTTGTTGTTGAGCATTTTTAGCTTGATTGATTTTAATACCATTGTGGTGGACAAATTCTAATTTATCTCCACTTTTAGTTTGAAATTTTTTGAAAAATTTGTAAGCATTAATGGGATTTTTGATACCCAAAACCAACAAACTATGTTTTTCAGTTGATGTTTCATCTTCAGGCACTACAGCTAACATCATGTTTCCCAACCAGGGTTTAATATCTGTTTGATAATCAATACTTAATTCAGAAAGTTCTGCTTCTATTTCATTAGTTGTTTTTTTAATTATTTCTTCAGCTTGATCTAGACCTAAATTTTCTATCTGTTGCCAATCTTGATCATCAGTAGAAATAAAGCTAGTGATAATAGCTTGCTCAGGAATGACATTAGCTCCTCTTAAAGGAGTTAATTCTTGAGGGATAAAACCTTTTTTATAAGCATAAGTCCCACCACCAATAGCGAGAATACCAATTAAGCTTAAAATTGGTAATAAGCCACCACCTAATTTTTTAGAAATCATATTTTTTTTGTAATTAAAGATTTATAGGGTTTCTCAAATTGGTAAGATAAAAAATCAGAAACCAATCAGTTTACCTGGGCGAGCACTATTTTGAAATCTCAAAAACTCTGTAACTAAATCTTAACCAGCACCATAAACCTCTACGATCATCGAAAGCCCATTAATAATTAACTCTACTTTTGCTGTGCCGTTGAGTTTTGGTAAAGTTTCAAACATTTATTTTCTGCCAACAAATTTACTGTTCAATTTTACTGGCAAAAAATCTTTCTGGCATTATTTTGGCATGATTAAAGATTAATAGAAATTGCTTCGACGGGACAAGTAGGAATACACTGTTCGCATACTACACAACGCGATCGCAAAAACTTAAGGCGGAAAGTATCCTGATCTAAAGTTAATGCTTCTGTAGGACAGACTCCAGTACACAAACCACAATCCACACAAAGGTTTTCATCAATGGCAATTTCGCCACTCATCTGGGAAACTTGTATTTCTATTCCTCGCATCCATTCGATTGCAGCATCAATTTCATCGATATCTCCTTGCAGTTGTACTACCAGTTTTCCAACTTGATTGGGAGCGACTTGAGCACGAATAATATTCGCAGCAATATTGAAGTCTTTGGCTAGACGATAAGCTATGGGAAGATGAACAGTATTTTTGGGAAAGGTGAGAGTAACACGTTTTTTCATCTCTATTTGAAATTAAAATATAGTAAAGAGTAATTATATAATTATTCTCTACCTAGTCTTTCTTTCACCCAGTCTCTCTCTGGTTTTTTACTAGCTGGGGTGCTTTTTAGGGGTTTGCTAAATGCAGGGGCAGTGGAAGATGATGGAGGAGTTGCTACAGCAGTGTTGTTGGTAGACAAGGGTTTTGAAGGGCTAGGAGATGTGGCAGGAGAAGTTCGTTTCTTTCTCCTTGAAGAATAATATTTGCGACGATTGCGAGCGTAGCGAGTTCTGGGTTTGGGTTGATAGATATAGTACTTACGTTTGGGTTTTACTGGTTCTAGTGCGATCGCAGGTTTTCTTCCTGTTAATTTAGGACGGGCAGGAAATCCCTCTACTGGCATACCTTTAACTACTTCTAGCATAAATTTGCGCCACATTTGCGCTGCTGCACCGCTAGTCCCTTTGGTGGGTTTGTTGTCGTCATTACCAAGCCATACACCCGCAGTTACTTGGGGTATGTATCCTATATACCAAAGATCGCGAGCTTCATCTGACGTACCAGTTTTACCTGCCGATACTCTGCCAATTTGGGCTGGTATTCCTGTTCCTGAACGCACCACTCCTTGCAACATCCAAGTCATCATAGCTGCGGTATCAGTTTCAATAGCTTTAACTGAAGGGAAATCGACTTCGTAAATCACTTCTCCATGACGATCAGTTATTTTAGTGATGCCATGAGCTTTTTCGTACACTCCTTTATTTGCCAGGGTGGCGTAAGCATTCGTCAGTTCTAATAAGTTGACCTCCCAAGAACCCAAAGCTAGGGAATAGGTAGGCTCCATTTCCGATTCAATGCCCATATTGTGAGCTATTTTAATAATAGGATTCCATCCCACATCTAGGCTAGTTTGTAAGGCTATTGTGTTAATAGAGCTATTGAAGGCGTTATAGAGGGAAACATTAGTCTCTCGGTACTTTTCCTTGTAGTTTCTGGGCTGATAACCATCAACGAATAATTCTGCATCAAGATAAGTTTTATAAGGAGAAAATCCTGCTGCGATTGCTGCTGTATAGACAAAGGTTTTAAAAGTTGAACCTGGTTGCCGTTGGGCTTGAGTAACTCTATTGTATTGATTATCCCCAAAATCTCGCCCTCCTACCATAGCTTTGATTTCGCCTGTGCGAGAATCGAGAGCTACTAAGGAAGCTTGCTGAAATTCCTGGGATTTTCCATAACTATCCAAACTAGATATTACGGCTTTTTCTGCTGCTGCTTGCCACCTTAAGTTAATGGTAGTCTCAACTACGATTCCTCCTGCTTGGAGACCCTCTTCTGAAACGTACTTGGGTAATTCTTCTTCAATATAGTTAGTAAAATACTGAGCTTGACGCTGTAACCGCTTAGGTTGTTTTGGGTTGGTAATAATAGGAGATGAGATCGCAGCTTCGGCAACTTGCGAGGTAATATAACCAACTTCCTCCATCCGCTGTAACACGCTATTCCTTTGGCTAAGAGCTAATTCAGGATTGGTTAAGGGGGAATAGATACTAGGTGCAGGAACAATCCCTACCAGAGTTGCAATTTCTGCTACTGTTAATTTCTCAACGGTCTTGCCAAAATAGACCCAAGCAGCATCTTGAACCCCATAAGCCCCAGAACCTAAATAAACTAGATTCAAATAGGTTTCTAGTATGGCTTTTTTCCCTAGATTTTGTTCAATCTGACGCGCTATTTCCATTTCTTTCAGCTTGCGCCAGAGGCTTTTTTCTTGATCTAAATAGACAATGCGAGATAGCTGTTGAGTAATGGTACTTCCACCTTCGACTAATCCTCCAGCCTTTAAATTTGACCAAGCAGCACGAAGAACGCCTTGAAAATCCACTCCATTATGTTGATAGAATCTTTTATCTTCACTAGCAACGAAAGCTTGATGAATTATGGGAGGTATTTCATCCAATTTTATTTTTTCGTGGCTAACTGCTCCAATTTGTTTGATGATTGTACCGTCTATGGCTTTAATCGTGACGGTGTTAGGGCGAGCATAAGTTACCACATCTGAAACCGACTCTGGAATTGTCGCTATAATCTTTTTCTGCAACCAAAATAAGGCAGCAGCAGTACCGCCCATTCCTATTAATAAACCCAGTCCCAAACTTAGCCATTTTAGCTTTCTGTGTCGCTTTTGCTGTTTTTGCTTCATCTGAGTTAGTAAATCCAAAGAAGAATTAGGATGGTCGGTCGGTTTCACTCTTTTATACCCTCTTTGCCAAAGCCCCAATACAGCCAGCTTATACTATTTTTTTGCTATCGGCTACACAAGCTCATGAGACTTGGTGTTAGATCTGGGGTAGTGATTCCCATGTAGTGAAACTGATTTTAACTATCAGAAATTGCAGCATTATAATGTCGGCATTCTCGAACCACAGGAGATAGAAGCAGAAATAACAGAGATTCAGGAAGGAGAATTTTTGAGAGATGATCAGTTTCCCACCATTAGCACTGAGTTACCCTTCCAAAAATCATTAATTCTGTCAAGTAAAGTTGTATCTGCAAAATTGAGGTTTTCATCGAACTTTCAAGAAACAAAATATTTTTTGTAGGCATAGCGAATAGAAATTCGTTGGACGTTTACTTATGAAACAGAGAAAAGAATTGCCTCCAATCAAACTTGTTGAAGAAGAAACTAAAACTTTTTTAGACTGGGCTTCAGCTTTCCTGTATCCAGTCGATGAACCTTTTCCCAGAGCTAAAATCCTGGCAACACGTTTAGGAGCGCATTATCGTGCAGATGGATTAATCGAAATTGCTTTCTGGGTTCCAGAAGTTGAACCAGAACCAGAAAACTCTTGGTTATTGTCTAAGACAAGCTATTATCATCAGATTAAACAAGCTCCTGACAGTTCCCGACCAGGTTTTGTCAGTTGGGATGAAACCATTAGCTCAGATGCAGCCACAGTAGAAGTTTGTCTCAGAAAACCAGACACGCAGAATTGGGGCTATGATATTGTTCTCCATGCTGCCTCTGCCACCAATCCATCCATACTAGGTAGTCTGCGCCCTGATGAGTTGATAGAATTTATTGCTACTCTTCATACCTTTCCCACGAAACCAATTCAAGTGATTTACGATCTGGTTTATGGACACAGTGACAATCAGGCTAAAGATTTGCTCAATCAATATTTTCCGCAAGGAGCGAATATGTATGGTCAGGATGTCAATCACCAACATCCAGCCGTGAGAGCTATCTTGCTAGAGATGCAACGCCGTAAAATTAACACTGGTGCAGATGGAATTCGGGTGGATGGGGCGCAGGACTTTAAATTCTTTAATCCCGCCACTGGTCAAGTGGAATATAATGACGCTTATCTAAAAGAAATGAGTAATGTTCGTCAAACAATTGGCGGACATCAACGCCAACTATTTAGCATTTTCGAGGACGGTCGCCCTTGGCCCGCAGAAGGTTGGGAAGAGAGTTCTACCTATCTCGATGTAATTGAACAGCAACCAGAGGCTTATCAATGGGGACCACTTATTTTTGCCCACAATACCCCCAGCTTGAACAAATTTTGGGACAGTAAATGGGGTAGGGTTTGTGAAATTATGGAACATGGTTCCCATTGGATCAGTGGCTGTGGGAATCACGACACCATGAGGCGTGGTACTCAAGTAGACCTTGAATCTGACATTAATTGGAACTTAGGTCAGACTTTACCAGAAGTGATGAACAACGCCTATGATAATCCTGCTGTAACCCTTCTATTTTACTGTTTTAGTCCAGGTTTACCGAGGGATTTCTTGAATGCTACCATGCGAGATCCCTGGTGTTTCTTTCGCAATACCGATGATTATTATGGACTAAAGGTACTAGCGGAAGAAGTAGGATTTCTTGATTGGCAAGTTGAACCCCAATTTTATGAAGAAGCTTGGGCGTTTACCCGTATTAAGCAATTAGGAATTAATAACTTCCAAGACCTGCGCTTGTTCATGGGCTGGCTCCAAGGAACTGTGCGAGAGATGGAAAATGACTATGATCTAGGAACCCTGGCTCATCTGTGTCAACAATTCCTCAATACTGAAGTGGATCATCCGCCAACAGTAACGGTTCAGACTTTAAAAGCTTTTGCCAAAGCCTACATGGAAGACTGTCAAGACCTATGTATTATCTCTCACTTTTCTGATCAACTCAATCCCCAGCAGACTGGGTTTAATCTCTCTGTTAGACGTTATCGTCATGCTCATCCCTGGTTGGGAGAAAACCTGAGTCCAAGCGACCGATTTGATCGTCTGAGTGATGACCAAGCAACTGTTTTTTATGGTTTAAGAACTCATTGATGAAGAAAACAGCCATATTTCGGAAAAAGTTGCAATCGTAACACATATGGGAGGAAATCCCACCCAGATAGATCTTGAAGATTTACTGGGTTTGGATCTGAGTCAATGGCGAGTTGCCATCTCAACTCCCGCTCTTAAGGTTAGTAATCAAGGCAGAGAATTAAGAAACTTGGCACTTCAGGATGGTCAAGGGTTACTTTTAGCAACCACCGTCTGAGATATATGAGATTAATCTCAGTGAGCAAGATGAATTTGTTGCTACCATCGATGAATATAGCCAAGTGAGAGAGACCTCGCCGTAAAACGACGAGGCTTCCTCTGACTTCGCAAAGCTCTTCTGAAAGCCAGATATAATTAGTTATCTGTCAGAAGAGGTTGATATAGCTCCTGTGCTAATCTCCCTTTGCCTGTGCTATCTCTGGACAAGGAAATATCAATCAGGTAAAACCAAGAAATTGATGATAGACTCTTACTCTCTATATCCCAGGTAATAGTGGTATTTTTAGTTGTGTTTAAGGGTCTTTCATCCACAGACAAGAATTGGGACTTTATTTCTAACGAATCTAGACTAAAAATCTCTTTTGGATGGGGTAGTACAGCATTCTGATGCAATCGTCGCAGTTCATAGCGAAAAATACCAGGCTGCCAAATTCGGAGCAATGTTTCTTGATCAATTATCCGAATCGGAACATCTTCCCCAGTCCCTGCTTTTTCAAAATAAATCCCATCATCAATTACAATAACCATATGATCAAGATATTCAAAGCCTGTTAAACTCTTATGGCTAATCAAGATAATATCCCCTGGGTTACTCAATACTCCTGGGATAGGAAACTCTGAAGGTTCTTGTAAAGTTAGGAGTTGAGCAGAATTTTTACGGATTTGCTCAAGCATTATTGAACCTTGAGCCATAAAAATTGAAGGTTGAGCTTGAGAATTGACTGCTGCTCTCAACACTTCATAGACAAGTCCCCAACAGTTCAGGTATAAATATTTTTTTAACTCTGTTTGAAGAGAAGATAAAAGTTCTCCTCCATAACTATCTTCAGTTGATTGTACGGTTTCTTCAGGGATAAATCGATGGCCATTGAGAGCTTGTATTAATGGAGGCAAAAAATCCAGGAGTTGATAAGATTTATTGGGGTTGTACTCAACAGAGGTTTGGGATTTACTCCATCCACTATAAGTATTTTTTAAGAAAATAAAATCTGACTCAGAAATTTGACCAAAATTAAAGGATAGTCGATTTTGCCAGACTTCTAATGGACTACTCTGATCCTTGGTAACTTGGCATTGATGTTTTATTTTTCTAGCTTCAAAAAGCTGAAAAGAACATGATTGGGTTTGGTCTTTTTTAAGAGTGACAAATTCTGCCCTGGAAGTTTTGGGCATCAACAGAAAAATGCCATATATGAAAAGTATTTTGAAAATAAAATACATCTGAAAGTAGTATTAAGTTCAGTTATGTCAGTTGGGAAATAGGATCTCAAATTAGATCACTCTGGCAAGACTTATATCTTAAGGATCAATATACAGTAAGTAGGTTAGAAGTAAGGTTAGTGTAGTTTTGAGTTGTCTGCTCTGTTAAGGAGTTAAGTCAAATGGATATAAAGTTGTTAGAAAAATATAGGCAGAGTTCTAATAGAGCATTAAAATGGCTAACACAAAAGATTCAGTTAGATGGTTCATATGGTCAAAATATCAGCGATCTTGCTTGTTATTACAAATCTCCCTACCTATTTTATATATCTGGCAATATCGAGGAAGCTAATCTCATTTTAATGACAATTACAACCAAATTTTTACAGCAAAATGGAGATTTTAAGACATCATCTAATTTGAAAAGTGAAAATGATGCCTTTGAGGAATATTGGGCATATACAAACGGTTGGATTGCTCTAGCTGCTCAAAAAATGGGACAGTTTGATATTGCTACCAAAGCGTATCAGTATCTAAAATCTTTCTTCCATGAAAGAAATGGAGGATTTACTACCAATAAACCCTACGATCAATCTCATAATGTTGTAGATGTTCTAACAACCGCCCATCTAGGATTAGCTGCTTTGTATTTTGGTGAAATTGATAGAGCTAAAAGGGCAGGCAATTTATTAAAGAAGTTTATCTCGATACAGCCAGCACTAAATAATGGTTTTTATCTGCGCTTGGATAACGGTGGTGAACTGATAACCGATTATGCTAAGGAAAAAGAAATTTTTTATCAAGTCAGTGCGCTTAAACCTTATCAAGCATATTTTATGATTGGATACCCCATTGCATTCTTGGGCAAGCTTTATCAGGCAAGTAATGACGATAGTTATTTAGATTGTGCCAAGAAATATCTTGATTTTGCACTTGCTTGTCACGAGAATATTCGGAAATTTCATTTTAGTCATAAGGTGGCTTGGGGTTCGGCAATTATCGCTAATTTAACTCAAGAATCAAAGTATATAGATTTTGCTACAAGTATTCTAGATTATTTTCTAAATATTCAAGATACTAGTGGTGCTTGGTTGAAAGATGAACCTCCCCATGTTTCCTTCGATCAAACAGCGGAAATTGCCATATGGTTGAGAGAAGTATCTGCGGAACTAATTGCTTAGAGTTTACTGTTATTGGGATCAAAAAAAATACCCCCCAGATGTAGAGAGGCATTTTTAGATTTCTTATTTAATTAATCTCGACTTACTACCCGTTGATAGCAGGTGCAGTTAAAGCTACAGGAGCTTGCTCTCCACTAGCTAAGTCTAAGGGGAAGTTGTGCGCGTTTCTTTCGTGCATTACTTCAAATCCTAGGTTCGCTCTGTTTAAGATGTCTGCCCAAGTGTTGACTACGTGTCCTTGGGAATCCATGATGGATTGGTTGAAGTTGAATCCATTGAGGTTGAATGCCATGGTGGAAATCCCCATTGCAGTGAACCAGATTCCGATTACGGGCCATGCACCTAAGAAGAAGTGCAAGGAACGAGAGTTGTTGAAGGATGCGTATTGGAAGATTAAGCGACCGAAGTAACCGTGTGCTGCTACGATGTTGTAAGTTTCTTCTTCTTGACCGAATTTGTAACCGTAGTTTTGAGATTCAGTTTCAGTAGTTTCACGTACTAAGGAAGAAGTTACTAGAGAACCGTGCATTGCGGAGAATAA